>JBDNGW010000560.1:0-4033 GCA_041689735.1 Leeuwenhoekiella sp.
TTCTATGGGTTCTTTTGCCCAGCAACTGCGTTGAAAATACTCGCCATAGCTACGGCTATGTCTGCGTTTTTCGCCTTGTTGATGAACAAAATAACTGCCTATAATTCGGTCACTTTATTTCTGAACAGATCCTTAGTTGATTCATAAGAGTTGATTCATACGCTCTAAAAAAATATAAATAATTCTGTTTAGGGTTTCCATTGAATACTCCGACATAGAAATGCCTCGGCTACACTGCTTCCTGCCTTAAAAATTGTGTGCCTTTATTTGAAATGTTGGTTATCGTTAGCTTATAATTCTGGACGATCAACAATCGATCAAATATAATTAGTACAAAATGATCATAAATAAGATCAAGCAGATTTTAAATATTTTTAGCACTCTGAAAACGATTGTAGATAATCAATGGATTTTCAACTGTTACAATATTATATACTCAAATAATTATAAAGAAAATGCTTGTCCGCTTAAACATCTTAAGTAGATTTTGTCATCCTGAGCCCTTCGACTTTGCTCAGGATAAACTAAAGTCAAAGAATAAACAAATAGCATCTCGACTGCGCTTGCCTTTGCCGGTAGGCAGGCTTGATGTGACATAAAACACACAACTTTTCATGTCTGGGAGTGCTTACGGATATACAATAAAGAAATGTTTCTTAGAACTATCCGACAGCTATCTACCTTCAAAAAAATCTGGTGTTCGATAAACAGGGCATCATATCTCCAATTGGATTGGTTTTTCCTTTTCAGGCCGTTTATTGGATCAAATATTAAACATTTGCAAGATTCTTCAGCGCAATCCATTGTTTAATCATCTTTCGGGATTCGGCAGCGGGGTAGCCCACAACTGTTTTTCCTGGAGGAACATCGCCCATGACGCCAGAGCCCCCTCCTACCCTGGCACCGCTATGGATAACGGTTTGATCTTTAACGGAGGCGCCGCCCCCTATGATCACGCCGTCCCCAAGGGTTACCGATCCTGCGAGTCCGCTATTTCCAGCCATGATACAGCAGCGGCCCAAAACGCAGTTATGGGCGATTTGAACAAGATTATCTATCTTGCACCCGTCCCCTAGTATGGTTGAGCTGAACTTGGCACGATCCACTGTTGAATTGGCACCGATCTCGACCCCGTTTCCGATTACCACGTTCCCTATATGTGGCACTTTGATAAGTCCACTGCCATCATCGCTGGGCAAAAAGCCAAAACCGTCTGCCCCAATGCTCACATTAGAATGGAAAATACAATGATGTCCAATCACATTGCGTTCGCGGATTACCGTGCCGGGCCAAATGACTGTATGCGCACCAATCTGGGTCTGATCTAAGATGGTGACATTTGGGTAGAGTACCACCCCGTCGCCCAGCTCCACATCTCTTCCCACATAACATCCCGCCCCGATCTTGCACGCGGCCCCCAAGATAGCCGACGGGTGTACCACTGCGGAAGGATGGATATCCACCTCAAAAACTGGTGGTGGGAGCGCGTAGAGCTCAAGCACCTTAGCCATGGCAAGCTCCACGTCCCTGACCTCAATAAAAGAGCGGCCTTTACCAGGCTCCAGATCAAGACCCTGCTCCACCACTGCGGCACAGGCAAGAGATTCCTGCCAGAGATTCGCATATTTTGGATTACCGATAAAAGTGATATGTTGGCCCCCAGCCCTTTCAAGCGTTTCCGGCCCGATTATTTTCTGGTTGCAGTTCCCCGATATTTTTCCGTTTAACAGCGTATTGATCTCGCCGACCGTATATGTTTCCATTGTTGAAAGTCCTAATATCAATTAAATAATATAATTTCCCAAGATAAAAAAAAAGAGTTATTAATCGATTGGATCAATTAATCTTTGATATGGTCCAATTTATTCAATGATTTTAACGCCCAGTTCCGGCGAAAGCTCCGCAAAAAATGGGAAACTAATTTAAATCGAGCTCGATAGTGCATTTACTATAAAACGTCAATAAATCGGCCAGAATTGGCAAATGGGGAAGTTTAAAAGTGAACAGTCGTCTAATTAAAATTAATAATTTTAAAAATTTTACTATGTTGAACTTCAATTCATAATGCTTTGAAATATTAACTGATATATGGGATCAAGATTCTTTTTGTATTGGTATTTTTAATTGATCAATAAGCCGGATTAGGCTTTGAACAGTGTTAGTGGGATGGAGATAATAGATGCATTGGATTTTACGGATTATAGAACGCTTGTAACTTCGTTCTTGCTCCTATTTATAATTGTTTTCCTGAGATACATAATATTATCAGGCACCTACTCATTGGATTTTCTTGATAATTTTTAGGAAAAGGTTCGGGGAAAGGATATTATCCTCCCAAGATCCCAAAAATGACCAGATCAAGAGAGAACTTTTACTTTCTGCATATTCTGCGGTGATCTTCAGCTTAACTGGAATTGTCCTTCTGATACTTTGGCAAAATGACCTTACAAAAATCTATACTGATATTGAGGAATATCCTCTTTGGTACCTGCCGGTGAGTATCGTTATATACCTTTTAATACATGATTTTTATTATTATTGGTTACATAGATGGATGCATATATCTAAATCCATGCGACGTTTTCACATGGAACATCATAGAAGCGTAAACACGACCGTATTTACCTCTTTTTCCTTCCATCCCATAGAATCCTTACTACAGGCCATTATAGTACCAATAATTATTATTGTAGTTCCAATGAGTACGTTGGCAATTTTGATCACCCTCAGCCTTATGACTATTTCAGCTATTGTAAATCATGCGGGAGTGGAAATATATCCAATGGATAAAAAATACAGGGCCTTTCGCAAATACATCATTGGGGCAACCCACCATGACCATCACCACAAAAACTCGAAGAAGAATTTTGGTCTTTACTTCGCTTTTTGGGATAGGATTATGAAAACGGAGCGATAAGGTTTGCCGATATAATAAACAAAATTATTTTGAGTAGTTTTTTCTAGTTGAATAGGTACTTTTTCAAAATAATGGAAACCATCCATAGTCAGCGTTGGTCAATGAACTACCGCGAGGCAGAGCCATTGAAGTATCTAACGGAATAAAGTTTGAACCAATTATGAAAACCATCCGTTTTCAAACTTTCCTCTAATACCTCCTATGCAGAGCATCGGGAAATTCTAATTATTTAACAGAGAAAAGAATCTTTGTATGCTAGGGTAATTAATTCTGGTAGCTCTAAATACAAATGACAAGAAGTCATCAACGGACTTAAGAATGGATAAATTAGTATTTTACTCCGATAAACTGAAGCACCATGTTTATGAACTTCAAAAAATACAAAGTAGGCAAAAAAAAACAGTTCTGTTTTAAACGGACTGATTGGGTATAAAAAAGATAAAAAAAACATGCCTCTCAAACTGATCAAAATTGTCAATGAGGTGCATTATGGGATTATTGTTTTTAAGGAAACTTGGATAAAATGGTGATAATTGGTTGTATTTTTATAGAACACTATCATTATTGCTCTGCAATTTGATTCAAACCTGAAATAGTTCACTTTTAATGTTGGATTTCTAATGGGAAGAAGCCATTATATCAAAAGCTGCGACGTTATTGTCAGATCGATATTAACACCGCAAACTACGTCGTTCGCTTTCAATTTTTCAGGGCAGATTTTTTTCCACACCTCTCGTTTATATGAAGTAAAGTCAAGAAAAGCCATTAACTCATAATATCACTTGTAGTAAGGATTATTTTATATGATTGTCCGCTTAAACACCTCGAGTAAGGTTTTGTCATGCTGAGCCCTTCAACTTTGCTCAGGATAAACAAAAGTTTAAGGATAGATAAATAGCATCTCGAACGTGCCTGCCTTTGGCGATATGCAGGCTCGATGCTAATTAAAACACACAACGATTCCTATTTAAAGTAATTAGTGTCAGCAAGAAAACTACCTGTTTTTTCAAAATCGGCTTAAATTCTTTCTGAATTTTTCTCAAAAAAACTGTAAAAGATATTTCTTGCTGATTAAATTCCTTACCAAATTGGAATTTTACGTGTCAATCTAGAAAA
>JBDNGW010000561.1:0-4455 GCA_041689735.1 Leeuwenhoekiella sp.
AGACTTGGGATGCCCAGACCCCAGGAGTCTGCTTCGTTTTTAAAGGTGAGATCCCCCTGGTTTTTATAGGCGTAGTTGGACAATTTTGTAACCGGCATTTTATTTATAATACTGTCTATTGCCTCTTTTTTGCCTGTTAATACCATTTTTTGCATTATCTGATTGGCAAAGAAGTCAACAAAATCAATATCTGTCAAGTCGTGGTTAATGCCGTTTGTAACGTAAATATCGCGCAGCCCGTCGTTATTCATATCGAAAATTAGCCCAGCCCAACTCCAGTCTGTCGCTTCAACACCACTATAATGGGCAATTTCTGAAAAACTCTCGTTACCATTGTTGAGCTGTAGCGTGTTGTGTATGTACTGCTGAAAAAAGCCTTTGCCCTGCTTTAGTTTAAAAACATTGTAGCCCTCAAATTCCATGACAGATTTTACACGCTGGTTGGTTTCCGGTAGCATATCGGTAATGAAGATATCACCGTGGCCATCGTTGTTAATATCGGCCATATCAACGCCCATGGCAGAAAGACAAAGGTGCGAGGTATAATCTTCAATACTTTCGGTAAACGTACCATCCTGGTTATTGATATATAAGTAATCCCGCTCATAAAAATCATTGGAAACATAGATGTCGGGATATAGGTCTTCGTTAAAATCACTGATCATGATGCCCAGCCCAAAACCGATCAGACTGCCATAAATATTGGCCTCTTCACTAACATCTACAAATTTCCCATTGTCATTGCGCAACAGCATATCACCCACACCGCGAAAGATCTCTGGCACGCCTTCCCAATCCTGGGCCCGCACATCACGCTGTTCGGCGTAGCCCAGACTGCTTACCGGGATATTGCTGTTGTTGAGAATGTAGGCATCCAGATCGCCATCTTTATCATAATCAAAAAATGCGGCATGGGTACTGAAACCACTTTTGGCAAGGTTGTATTCTTCAGCGTTTTGGGTGAAGGTAAGATCGCCGTTATTAATATAGAGATCGTTATCGTGGTTGTTGCCCTCCATATTACCGGCATTGCTCACATAAATATCTAAAAGTCCGTCCTGGTTAATATCTACCATATTTATCCCGGTTGACCATGGTTTATTGCCGCCAACACCTGCTTTTTCAGTAATATCCTCAAACTTGAAATCCCCCTTGTTGAGGTAGAGTTTGTTGGATTTCATGTTTGCCGTTAAATAAATATCGGGCAGACCATCGTTATTGATATCGCCTATGGCCACGCCGCCGCCATTGTAAAAATTACGGTATTTAAAAATATTGAAATCCTTCAGGTTTTCAACGGCATTGATAAAGGCCACACCAGTGGAATCTGAAGAAAGCAGGGTAAACAGCTTTTCTTTTTCGGGGACTTTGGATTCCTTTTTTTTATCTGAACATTGTGTGCTGGCAAGGAAGCAGAGCAGCAAAAATGTCAATTTTATATACTTCATTATTCGGTTTTCTTTAGGACAATGGGGGTATCGCCGTTTCTTGTAATTATAAAATAGGTTTCATTTTTCATCTTGAACGAACCTATAGATCGGGCAGCGCCCAGAATGGTGGTTTTAGTTGTCGTAGCTTTAAAACTCCCATCTTTATGATTGATTAATATATTGTCCCTTAACGCGTCCAATCTACCCAATTGCGTGCTTATTTCATAATTGTTGCCCACCATTAACACATCTGGAAAACCATCGTTGTTCAAATCTGTAGTCTTGAGATCAAAAATGGGGGCAAACTGCGCCTGTAGCGGAAGGATATGTTTTTTAAAAGTACCATTCCCTTTGTTTTCAAAATAGCAGGAAGCAAGTTCATTAACCTCTTTCTTTATTGCTCCGTCTATTTTTTTAGACGGAAAAAGGGACTGAAAACGTGCATTGGCATAGCGCTCGTAGCTGGGGTATTTTTTTTTGAGAAAGGGCATTTGTTTAGTCAACTCATCAAAGGAGGCAAATGCCGTTTCCTGATCTTTATAATAATAAGTGATTACAGGATCTATGGTACCATTATCGTCAAAGTCGCTGGCGTAAAGTGTTATTGGTTGAGAACTGCTGGCCGTGAAACGAGAATTAAGGCCCCAATTTCCCGCTATAAAATCTAGATCGCCATCTTGATCTACATCTGCTACGTTAACGCAGTTCCACCAACCATTCGTATTTTTAAGGGCTTGTTTTTTAAGGGTATTTCCTTCGTTCATCATGATTGTAATTGGCATCCAGTGGCCCACTACGATCGCATCAGGAAAACCATTATTGTCAAGATCGTACCAAATAACTTCCTGTACATTGCCCGAATGAGTGAAATTTGCCGAAAAACTGCCAGAAACAGGCTTAAAATGACCTTGTATGTTGAAAAATAGAAATTGTTCTGGCGTGCCCGAAAAATCTGTGGGAACGTTATTTGAAGTAATGCACAAATCCGGCCAGCCATCTGCATTAAGGTTTGGTGTAGTAATACTGGAGGCATTGCAAAAAAGATTTGTAAAGGCAGTTTTGTCCCATGCAAAACCTGTTTGCACGTTTAGATAAAGCCTGGGGCGCAGGGCTGTGCTTTTTTTAAACTCATTGCGTCGCTCACCACGGTAGGATCCTGATTTTGATCAAGCTATAAATATAAAAAGAGGACTTCAGAAAAGCCCTCTTTCATATTCAATAAACTTATTATTGATTAATAACCCGGGTTCTGAACTAAATTAGGATTAGATAATAAAGCTGTCTCAGGAATGGGGAACAGGTTTTTATTAGGGTCACCTGTCACCTCTTTTAATGCCCAAGGTGCGGTAAATTGACCAAATCTTACAAGGTCATTCCTTCTCCAGAGTTCATCATAAAGTTCCCTTCCTCGTTCAGCAAGCAATACTGCCTCATCTACACTGGGCAAAGCTGGGGTGTTGACTCTTTTTGCCCTGAGTTCATTAACCAAAGCCGTGGCATCACCACCCATACGCATCGTAGCTTCCGCTTTCATTAAGTGTGCATCGGCATATCGGAAAAAAATCTCATTCTGACGAAAGGAATTGAACAGTGGGGTGTTTGTGTCCTCGGTGTCGGTAGGGTCGTAAGGGTGATATTTTATGACGCGAATACCTTGCGCCTCACCATTTCCTACCAATGAAGGTATGTCTTTGGTGAACATTAAAGGTTTACCCTGTCTATCCTTTAGCATACTGCCATCTGTATCATATTGCTGATTGATCAAAAAGCCATACCCTATGCCGACATTTTTATCATTTGCTGTTTGTGCATCGGGCACAAAGCCGCGGCGCTCTTCCTGACCGTCACCAACAAAGTTGGAATTGGGATCACCTTCAAAGGAGTCGTAAAAGTCAGCAAGTGTTGCAAAACCATTCCAGCCACCTCCTGTATTATCTGGGGCGTTGTCATTGTAGTGAAGTGTATTCCAAATCCTAGGTCCAATATCGCTCTTTAACCATAGTATGGTCTCTGTATCATTGCTAGGCTCAAAAATCTGAAAATAACCTTCTTGAATGGAAAAACCTTTTGAAGTTATGGCATTTACATTGTCAATTACTTTTTGCATATCTGCATTATCAAAAGTATCTGTTCCCTTGTAAATATTGGCGTTAAGATACATTTTGGCCAGTAAAAATTCGGCAGCTTCTTTTGTTGCTATGTTTGTATTGTCAGTTCCAGGTACAACTGACATTAATCCAGTTAACGCTTCATTCAGATCTTTTTCTATAAAAGTAAATGCTTCACTTCTGGTCATGATCATTGGATTGACATCTGGTCCTTCATTAATACCGCGAAAAGGTACGGAACCAAAAAAATCCATTACAAAAAACATATTAAAAGCTCGTAGAAATTTGGCCTCAGCAACAACAGATGCTTCAGGTTTACTCTCGATAATTTCCGTTGCACGAAAAACGCTTCCGTTAAGTTTGTTCCAGGAATTCAAAATAAACTGGTGATCAGATCTCCAAGTATGGGTGTGCAATTGTCTCCATACCCCATTGTCCCCCCAGTCTGTCCCCCGTGTGGGAACCAATAACTCATCTGAGGTGACCTCAGAAAGGGCAAACATATCTTCTTGTGTTTGAAAATCACCACCAGCTTTATTATAAAGGTCATTTAGGGCAGAAGCAGGATCTGTAAGGGGTATGAACTCACCTGTATCTGCATCCCGGGTAATAATGGAGTCAGTCTCGTCGATCTCTAAATCTGTACAAGATGACATGGCGGCCATTAAAAGCGCCGAAACGAGAATAGGTTTATATATAAAATTTACTTTCATAACATTGTTTTTTTAAAATGTAACATTAAATCCGAAGGAATAAATCCTTGGTCTTGGGAATGAACTATAGTCAACTCCTGCAATAGGAATGCCGTTCAACAGATCGCCGGTAGCAGGTACAACGCTTACTTCAGGATCTAGGCCACTATAACCAGTAATCACAAAAAGATTCTGACCGGTAAGGGAAAACCTCATGGACTTAAA
>JBDNGW010000562.1:0-2333 GCA_041689735.1 Leeuwenhoekiella sp.
GAAAACTATAAAATGTATTGAATCGTCTTAAAAAAAATCAATCTAGTAATTGTAATCAACTGAATTTCAATAAATTAAAATATATCAAAAATTAGTATTTGACCCGGTTTTCCAAGAATTGGACTTTTCGGAGTGGACTCATGTATTTAATATTTAAACTTATATTATTTTCGGCATATGACTTTTCAGATTTTACAAACAAAAACCCATTACTATGACTTTGCGTCGCACAATTGTTGATTATAAAAAACTAACTCCAGAAATCCTCGCACTTCTTGTGGACAAATATCCTTATGGGTATGATGATGACCAGATCATTTCCTTTAGAAATGCGAAAAATGAAATGATTGAAGCAGTAGAAGTCCGCACCGACGACACCATCTATTTGGTTAAAGTGAGCAAAAAGCTTGAAAATTCTATGGAAAAATTTGATGTAGATGATTATGAAGAAGAAGATATGCAAGATCCCATCAGCGAACTTCCGGAAAAGGTGGAGGACGAGGAAATAGTTGAAAGCGAAGAAAAGGAAGAAGAAGAAGATTGAGACTTCCAGCTTTCTAGGCCAACAACAAATAAAAATGCCGGATAAATTCCGGCATTTTTATTTGTTTTCTGACTTTAATGGATCAATTTCTAGTATAAATAAGCAGTTTTTAAGCTTCTACAGCAGTTTCAGTTTCTATATCCACAAGGTAACGCTCAGCATCTAGTGCCGCCATACAACCGGTTCCGGCTGCAGTAATGGCTTGTCGATAATCTTTATCCTGTACATCACCACTGGCAAAAACACCAGGCTTGGATGTTTTTGTAGATTTTGGCGCCGTGATCAGATAACCGGTAGCATCCATTTCCAACTGATTTTTAAAAATATCGGTATTCGGTTTATGGCCAATTGCAATAAAAAGCCCAGTGATCTCAATCTCCTCTTTTTCCCTGGTATCCGCATTTACCATTCGCAGCCCTTCTACCACTTGCTCACCCAGCACCTCATCAACTTCCATATTGTAGCGTACGGTTATATTTTTTCGGGAATTCACGCGATGTTGCATCGCCTTTGAAGCGCGCATCTGATCCTTTCGCACCAGCATGGTCACATGCTCACAGATATTGGACAGATAGGTCGCTTCTTCGGCCGCGGTATCACCACCGCCCACGATTGCTACCTTTTGATTTTTATAGAAAAAACCGTCACAGACCGCACAAGCAGAAACACCCCCACCACGCAATTTTTGCTCACTGGGGATACCCAGATATTTTGCTGAAGCACCTGTACTTATAATGATGCATTGCGTTTCCAGTTGTTTCTCATTATCTATGGTAACTTTATGCATCCCTCCTACTTCATCACTAAGAATTACTTGAGTGGCCATACCTATACGCACCTCTGTGCCAAAACGTTCTGCCTGCTGCTGCATTTGTACCATCATGGTAGGCCCGTCTATACCTTCTGGATAACCGGGAAAATTATCAACTTCAGTAGTGGTTGTAAGCTGTCCACCGGGCTCCATACCCGTATACATAACCGGTTTTAAATCTGCGCGTGCAGCATATATGGCCGCGGTATATCCCGCAGGTCCCGACCCTATGATTAAACATTTTATGTGTTCTGCTTCCATATAATTGCGTTTTTATAACAGTGCAAAAGTACTTTATTAAACCTAGATCAAAAACCTTCTTCAATCTTGATTGCCAATAGCACTATTAAAATAGCTAATTGTCAAAAAAGTGTAAAAAAAAGTAGTAAAAGTCCTATAAGTGCTTATATTTAGGCTCAAACCAATTCACATGAAATATTCTATCTGTAGTTTTTTAATTCTTTGTTGTGCCATAGGCGCCTGCGCGCAGGATACTGAACGAAAAAAAGAAAATGATATTCCCATAACAGAATCTGATGCATATGGGTATGAACTTGTTGTGCCTGATCTTGACATTCCATGGGGTATGGATTTTATGCCCGATGGAAGTTTTCTTATCACCGAAAAAAACGGCGAACTTATCCATTATAAAGATGGTTCAAAAATCATAATCAGTGGAACGCCCGAAGTGTATGCCCGTGGCCAAGGGGGATTACTTGACGTTCGATTGTCACCAAATTATGATACGGACAAATCTATATACATTACCTATTCTTCCACCGAAGGTGATGCCAAAGGAGGCCACACCGCGCTGATGAAAGCCACATTAAACGGTGGCCAACTGACCGATAAAAAAGTGCTGTACAAGGCAACACCAAATACTACCAAAGGTCAACATTGGGGAAGCCGAATCGTTTTTGACGACGATGGGCACGTTTTTTTTACCATTGGCGAACGTGGGGAGCGCGATGTTAACCC
>JBDNGW010000563.1:0-2257 GCA_041689735.1 Leeuwenhoekiella sp.
TCTATTTTTGTCATTCCATTGGAAAGCCAGTTTATCACCTCATAAACAGTTATGCGCATACCTTTAATACAAGGTTTTCCACCACGCTTTCCGGGAACAATTTCAATATATTCCCTAAAATCTACCATAATTTAAGATTTTAAACAATTTACGCAAAAACTTTAAATTAGCTAAAGTCAAAACCTAAATCTACAATCAAACCATTAAAACCCGACTCAAGCGTATGCAATTCCCCGTTACTCTTGGCTCTCGTTGTCAGAATCACTGAATTAGTCATTTCCACAAAAGTAGAAATCGCACTGGTCGCTTCCGTGTTATTTGTACATTGAACAATAACCATTCAACGAATGCAAATATCAGCAAACCCAAAGTATTTGGTCAGTGGCGATAAATCTACAAAGTCGCTCTATTTCGTCGGCATCCTGCATCGTCTGCAAGAAAGTAAACTGCCAGCGAAAGCTCGTAATTCCCCCTTAGGGGGTTAGGGGGACCAGCGCCTGCTCTAAATCTGCAATAACGTCATCTACATGCTCCAGCCCTACCGAAATACGCACCAGACCATCAGTAATTCCCACTTCATTGCGGTCTTCCTCGCTTAATTTACTGTGAGTCGTGGAAGCGGGATGCGTTACGATCGTGCGTGTGTCGCCCAAGTTGGCAGACAATGAACACATTTTTATGGAATTAAGGAATTTTCTTCCGGCATCGATGCCGCCTTTAACTTCAAAAGCCACCACGTTACCGCCCAAGAGCATCTGTTTTTTAGCCACCTCATATTGTGGATGCGATTTTAGAAATGGATATTTTACCATATTGATCTTCTCGTGATTTTCAAGGAATTCGGCAACTTTCACGGCATTTTCGCAATGTTTTTCGGCTCTAACTGCCAATGTTTCCAAGCTTTTGGAAAGCACCCACGCATTGAATGGCGATAATGCTGGACCAGTATTGCGAGCAAAAAGATAGATCTCACGCATCAAATCGGCCCTGCCCACGGTCACACCACCCAAAACGCGACCCTGACCATCGATCATTTTGGTCGCAGAATGGATCACCAAGTCGGCGCCAAATTTTATAGGTTGCTGCAAATAAGGCGTCGCAAAACAGTTGTCCACCACATAGATAAGGTTGTGCTTTTTGGCAATTTCACCCAAATATTCAAGATCCAGCACGTCAACAGCGGGATTAGTGGGAGATTCTACATAAAGTATTTTGGTCGCGGACGTAATGAGACTTTCCAAGGTATCTACTTCATCTACTTTAAAATAGGAAGTGTTGATATTCCATTTTGGTAAAAACTTCGTAAAAAGTGAGTGCGTAGAGCCAAAAACCGAACGTGCCGATACAATATGGTCGCCACTGTTTAGCAGTGCCGCAAAGGTTGAAAACACGGCAGCCATCCCCGTAGCAAAGGCATAACCAGCTTCGGCGCCTTCCATTTTACATATTTTATCTACAAATTCGCTGGTATTGGGATTGGTAAAACGGCTATAAATATTGCGATCTTTCTCTTCAGAAAAAGAAGCCCGCATATCTTCGGCATCCTCAAAAACAAAACTCGATGTCAAATACATAGGCATGGAATGCTCTAGAAATTCGGTTCGGTTTATTTGTGTGCGTATCGCTTCGGTCTCAAAATGCTTGCTCATGATATTTTTATTGCTATTATAATTTTTATTTCGACTCACGTAAAACCTCACAGGTTTTGAAAACCTGTGAGGTTTGATCTTACTTTTAATTAATTTAGTTCCGTTCCATTTAGGAATACCTTATATGAAATATCCACACCTGCCTGCATGGTTATGGAGACGGAACAGTATTTCTCGAAGCTTAACTTCGCCGCGCGCAGCGCTTTTTCTGGCGGAATTGTACCTTCCAAATACACATTTACCATCATGGACTTAAAGGGTTTGGCTCCGTTTACTTCTTCCCGCTCGCCCTCCACTTCCACTTTGTAAGAATCTATTTCCAGTTTTTGCTTTTTCAGGATCGAAATAATATCGATCGCGCTGCAACCGCCCACGCCCATTAACAATAATTCCATCGGACTTGAGCCTTTTACTCCCTCATCTGTTTTATTGTCAATCATCACTGGGATTCCTGAAGCTCCCTTGGCCTCAAAAAGATAGTCGCTGTTTATGCGGTTTAAGTGTACTTTCATTTGTTGATTGTTATTTTTATTGCTATTGTTATTCTAAAATATTTAATGTATCAAAAAACCTACAAGGAGGTTTTTCTCGTTCCTCGGAAAACAACA
>JBDNGW010000564.1:0-5078 GCA_041689735.1 Leeuwenhoekiella sp.
GCGCCATCGTAAGCGGGTTTGATTTTGAAGCTTCAAAAAAAGAACCTGTTTCAAAATATGGAGAATTTAGCAAAGACCAGATTTGGGAGAACTACCAATGGTTCATCGAGCAAGTTATGCCCGTTGCAGAGGCCAATAACGTAAAAATGGCCCTGCACCCCGATGATCCTCCTATTAGCCCAGTAAATGGAATAGGTAGAATTTTAACTTCTGCTAAGGCAATGGATCGAGCACTATCGTTATCAAATAGTTCCTCGCATGGTTTAACATTTTGTCAAGGAACTTTTACCTCAATGAATGAAAATGTTTATGAAATGATTCAAAAGCATGGCAGAAATGGTAAAATATTTTTTGTGCACATTAGAGATGTTGTAGGAACTCCAGATAATTTTAGAGAAACATTTCATGATAATGGTCCAACAGACATGTTTCGTTTGATGGAATGCTATAAGAATATAGGATTTTCTGGACCGTTGAGGTCAGACCATGTTCCAACTATGGCAGGTGAGAGTAACGCACATTTTGGATATGAAATGAAAGGAAATTTATTTGGTGTAGGCTATATAAAGGGGTTAATGCATGGTTGTGGAATTGTAACAACTTAAGAAAATCAACAATGGCAAGCTATAAATTTATAAGGGTTTCATTAATTGTGATAGTCTGCTTTTTATTAAATGTAACGCAGGCACAATCATCGGCTTTTACGGAAGAAAGAATCCTTATAAAACCTAGTGAATTCGAAAAGGAAGTAAATCTTTATCTATTGCTAGGGCAATCGAATATGGCGGGAAATTCACCAATTGAGGCAATTGACACAATCTCAAATATAAATATATGGCGATTGAATAAAAATAGTAAATGGGATATTGCGAAGGAACCATTACGTTTTGATAAGGAGATCAAAGGTATGGGGCCAGGATTGACCTTTGCAAAAAAAGTTTACCAAAGTGATACAACCAAAATTATCGGTTTGATCCCCGGCGCTGTAGGTGGTACAAGTATTGATTTATGGAAACCAGGTGCTTACGATTCCATTACAAGATTATTTCCGTATGATGAAGCTATCAAACGTACAAGGTTGGCTAAAGAAAATGGAGTGCTCAAAGCTGTATTATGGAATCAAGGAGAAAGCGATAGCTATTCTGGAAAGTCTTTAAATTATAAGGCGAAATTGAAAAGTTTGATAATTTAGTTACGTAAAGATTTAAAAAATCCCGATCTATTATTTATTGTTGGACTCTTACCTGATTATCAACTGTATCCTACCAAGGACAGTATCAATAAAGATGCTCTTGAAATTAATAAGGCAATTTTGGACTTAAAAAATGAACTTTCAAATTTTAAGGTGATTGCTGTTAAAGGGGCAACGGATAAAGGTGATCAGATTCATTATGATTCTAAATCTGTAAGGGAATTAGGGAAAGCGTATGCAGAAAAATATATTAAAAACAATTAATTAAATTCCATGAAGATTAATCATTTAAAGATTTGCTCAATAGCGGGTTTGTTTATTGTTATTGCTATGGCTCCAGTGCAATTAAGAGCACAACAAGAAGGTAAAACGACTGAGAAAATCTCTTCAAGCGCTCTTGGTTACTTGGGAAATTCACCAAAAGAGATACGTCAAAAAAGAGCCTTAGAAATTAAATATCTAAAAAGAGCACAGGAGAATATTGAATTATACAGAAAAGGTGATGGTAAACTGGTTATTATAGATAGAGAAGGAAACCCATTAAAAAACATCAACATCCTTATAAATCAAACCTCACAGGATTTTCTTTTTGGCAATTTAAGTGAGGAGGTTATTGATTTATCCCCAGAGGATGCGAAGAAGTTTGGAAAGCGGTTTACCGGCCTTTTCAATTTTACCGAATTAACCGTTAAATGGCAACCATATGAACCAGAACAGGGTAAACCTGAATGGCAAAAGCTTCAAGAAAAACTGGATTGGTGCAAGAGGAACCATATTACGCCTAAAGGGCATACGTTAGGATGGACGCATAGAGCTGGTACCCCAGACTGGTTGTTGGAATTACCTTCGGATATGGCCAACCAACTATACAAAGCTAGAATCTTGAACTTGGTCGGAGGTTTTAAGGATCAAATAAAAATATGGGATGTGGTAAATGAACCTGTGAATACAATCCCGTGGGACATGGCATTAAAAGACACCACTATAGCAGAAGCAATGATAGATGACGGTATACGATATAACACTGAAAATATCACCTTAGAGCAAACTTTACCGTGGGTTGAGAATTCATTTTTATGGTCTGCCCAGGCTGATAAAGATGGAGACTTTGTGTTAAACGAATTCTATTTAATAGCGAAACCTGATGCTCGAGAAAAGTTTTATCTCTTAATGAAAGAGCTCAAAAGCAAGAGCATACCAGTGACGGGAATAGGGATCCAGGGGCATGAACCACGGGATATGTGGTTTTCACCGATCGAAGTAATAAAAACATTCGATAGGTTGAGTGATTTTGAATTACCACTCCACATCACTGAATTTATTCCACAATCCTCTGGCAAACCTATTTCGGGTGGCTGGAGAAAAGGAAATTGGACTTTGGAGGCACAGGCGGAGTTTGCTGAACAGTTTTATACGTTGGCTTTTGGTTATCCATCAATGGCATCGATTCATTGGTGGGGATTATCAGATAAAAATATATGGCTCAAAGGTGGAGGCTTGCTCGATAAAAACTATGATCCAAAACCAGTTTATAATCGACTGTTAAAATTAATAAAAGAGGACTGGATGACTAAAAACCTGCATTTAAAAACCAATTCTAAAGGGGAGATTTCTTTTCGTGGATTTTATGGTCATTATAAAATAGAGATTCAAGATGGTTCAGGTAAAATTCACAAGAAGTACCTCCATTTAAAGAAGGAGGAAAACAACTTATATAATCTTAAGATATAATAAAAATCAAAATTCAGAGACAATGAAAAATTCACCCATTAAAACCTATATTTTTTTATTAGCCACCTTAATTCAAAGTCCTGTTATTTCAGCTCAGTTTATAGATACAACGGCCAATAGGGTAAAAACACCTCTTTCTGTTGATCTGGAGCCTATAGGAACATTGATTCCCCGAAATACGAAAGATATTAAATCCTCTAGAATAACAGTTGGAGCTGAAACTCTAGATAGAGATCATACAGTTTGGGATAATTATAAGGATTACTTGCCACCACTTGGCGTAAAGAAAATTAGATTACAAGCTGGCTGGGCCAAAACTGAGAAGGTTAAAGGTGAATATGACTGGGAGTGGCTTGATGAAATTATAGATTATGCCATTGCTAATCATATCGAACCATGGTTGCAGCTTTCATATGGAAACCCTATTTATAAAGGAGGGGGGGATATTAATTTACTGAATTCATTGATGACCTCTAAAGAAGGTTACGAAGCTTGGGACAAGTGGGTAGCAGCCTCAGTAAACCGATATAAGGATCGAGTAAATGAGTGGGAAATTTGGAATGAGCCTGATTTAAATGGACATATAGACCCTGTTGCAGCAGCAAAGCTGAATATCCGCACCGCAGAAATAATAAAAAACATACAGCCCAATGCCGAAATAGCAGGTTTGGCAATGGCCTCCAACAGTGATAAGGATTATTTAAATACCTTTTTAAAAACAGTATCCGATGCAGGAAAACTAGATTTGTTTCATTGGATAAGTTATCACAGCTATACAATGCCACCTGAAGATGCCTATAGTGAGGGTCGCGTACTTGGATTGCGTTCTGTAATTGAAAAATACTCCAAAGATCTATTGTTAAGGCAAGGGGAAAATGGAGCGCCATCTACTTATATTCCGTCATTCGCATTATCCGAATACTATTGGACAGAATATACACAGGCCAAATACGATATGCGACGTGTACTGGGAGACTTAGGCCACAATATTGAAACCTCGGTCTTTACCATTATTGATATCTATTATGATTGGGGAGATCGCGCCGTTTTAAATACAAAGGGACTGATAGAATCCGATGTTACCATGGCTGCTATTAGACCTAAAGTAGCCTATTATACCATTCAAAATATAGCTTCCATTTTTGATGACTCGCTCATTCTTGATCAAGAATTTGATTATCAAACAGATTTTCAGGAATCCTTATCTGTTTATGGATATAAAAAAAACAGTAAGTCCTTGGTCACGGTTTGGAAAGACGGAGAAAACGTAACGAATTCTTTTGAAACAAGTAAGGTCAGGTTAGAATTGAAAAACGTTATTTTCAAAAATCCTGTTTGGGTAGACCTTATGACAGGTAGAGTTTATAAAATAAAAACAGACGATTGGAGTAGTACAGGAAATACAACTATAGTTAATATTCCAGTTTATGATGCTCCGGTTCTTATTGTTGAAAAATCGCTTTTAAAGTTCAAGAATTCTATTTAAATGTTCAAATAAATTAACAGCCATTAATATGATTAAAATTTCTATAAGTGTATTTGAAGATGTCAGAATTGTTAAAACTCTGATTTCGATGTTTTTATTTTTAACCACTTCCCTAACGGCTCAGGAATTGAAATTCTCAGGAAATTGGAAGTACAGTCTTCAAGATACCGCCTTATATAGCAAAGCTTCTTACAATGATTCAAATTGGCATGAATTGGATAGCTTATTTTGGAAAGATGATGATAAAAAAACAGAGAATAGAACATTATGGATACGAAAATCCATCATTATACCTTCTAAGCTTAAGGAGGCATTGGTAAGCACTGGCGAACTTGTTTTGAGTATGGGAAGAATTGAGCAATCGGATCAAACTTTTTTGAATGGAAAGCTTATAGGTTCAACGGAATCTGGTAATATTTCAAGGGACTATGTAGTGAACTTTGAGGATATTAAATGGGATCAAGAAAATAGTATAGCAATTCGAATTGGTCATTGGGGGAAATTTTCAATGTCAAGAATACCTGCCCTCAGGGTGTACGACAAATTTCCAAATTGTGAATAAAAGCGGTAATTTGTGGATAAAAACCAATGGATTTTAAAGAGCGTGCCACAGAGATATTTGCAAAGCATCTGGAAGAGTGGGAGTCCGACCCAAGACGGGCGCAGAAC
>JBDNGW010000565.1:0-4469 GCA_041689735.1 Leeuwenhoekiella sp.
AATTTCTCACAGACGTAATCATATATTTTCACTAACTTATAATCCTTGTCATTGCTGTTTGTATCCATAATAATCTCGTTAAAATTGACTATTAAGATACTGAATATCAATGACTTAAATAATTTTAATGCGTTGTTTTTCAACAAATTGAACTTGTTTTTCTATCTTTTTTTGACCCTTGATTCGCATTTATAACCTAAGGTTAGACCTACAAGGAGGTTCGCTGGAAAAGATATACAACGTACTTCGACAAGCTCAGCACACCGCCTTGCAGGTCAAGATCAAACTTGCAACAAACAACTTATAACCTTCAACCTTTTCTCAAGTAAGAGTTCCCCCTCTGTGGGCTAGGGGGCTATCAAATGCTCCGACAGATCCTCGACCCGCTCGCAGACCACTTGATCCATGACCTGTTTGAACTGTGTTTTGAGCATGTTTATCGTATGGTCTCCGCCTTTGTTGCCCAAGGCGCCCGTACCATACATAAATGATCGTCCTAAAAAGGTAAACTTTGCACCGCAGGCAATTGCCCGGGCGATGTCGGGGCCAGAGCGCAGCCCGCTGTCCATCATGATCTCGATCTGGTCACCATACTTCCCGACAATTTCCTGCAAAACCCCTATGGTAGACTGTGCTGCATCAAGCTGGCGACCGCCATGGTTAGAGACGATGATGCCGTCAAAGCCCATTTTGATCGCATCTTGCGTGTCCTGTTCCGAGGCAACGCCTTTCAGCACCAGTTTGCCCTTCCATTTATCACGTATAGGTTTTATTCTTTCTGCGTTCAAGCGACCCGAAAATGTTTTATCCATAAATGAACCAAGCTGTTTTAAATTCAGCCCTTCGGGTGTGTAGGGTTTTAAGGTCTCAAAGGTGGGTTGACCATATTTCAGCGTATTGAATGCCCATTTTGGCTTGCCCATGATCTGAAGTATGTTCCTGGCCGACATCTTTGGCGGAAGTGCCAGTCCGTTACGGATATCACGGGGCCTATACCCAAAGGTGGGTACATCACAGAGCAGCACTAGCACGGGACAGCCGGCAGTCTCGGCACGTTTTAGTATATCATCGCGAAGGGCATCTTCAACTGGATTATAAAGCTGAAACCAGGCGTTTCCCTCAGTGATCTCGCTGGCCTCCTCAATGCTCATGGTGGTCACGGTACTCAGCACAAACGGGATGTTATGTTCAAAGGCTGCTTTGGCTAAAATCTGTGGGGAGTTGGGCCACATCAATCCCTGGAGGCCCACAGGGGCAATCCCAAAAGGTGCGTCAAATTCCATCCCCAGGACCTTGGTTTTGGTGCTGCTCTGCCCATAATTTTTGAGATAGCGCGGCTGTAACTGAATTTCACGGATCTCGGCGGTGTTCCTGGTGATGCTGACATCCTCGTTGCAACCGCCGTCCAAATATTCGAAGGCAAATGCGGGAACACGCTCTTTTGACCTTTGACGCAGGTCGTCCATAGAGGGATATGCGGGGTTGAAATAGTCTGACATAGGCTTTAGATAGCGATGAAGGGGATATGTTTTTTCATTGAATAGTTCTTCTTTAAAAATTTGGAGTTCAGCTGCGTATCCGAAATACAGATCGCGGCGCCCAGGGCAGAACCCAGGGACGAATCGGTCGTGCGCAGTTCCATGTTCCGGAAATGATGAGACAGGAGCTGTATGTATATATCGTTATCGCTAAAACCACCATCCACAAAAAGCTTTTCGATCTGCATGCTGCCCATGGCGGTCTTGATCGATTCTACCTGCAATTGTACGAGTTCGATCATAAGGTGGTGATATGCGTGCTCAAAGCAGGTATAGCGCAAGTGGGTCTTTTTGGGCATGTCCGGAACGGTAATGGATTCCCAGCAAAAAACGGTATCAAATTCTTTTATAATATTATAATGGGTATCATGATCAAACTTTACGGTCTTGTGATAACCGGAATCTTTTTTATAATGTTCTGCCAGTTTTTCGACTTGAATGCGGTATTCATTGCCCAAAAACACCCGGGCTGATTTTACTGGTCTGCCATTGATGCGCATGTAGTTTATGCAGCCGTTTTCCACGTCTTTTTCACTGAGTGTTTTTTCTACGAAAGGGTTTAGCGCAACGCTCCACGTGCCGGTCGAAATAAGGATAAAGCGCTTTTTTAGGCTTCTCACATAGGGCAATAGCGCCGCCGAACTGTCGTGGATTCCCACACCTATCCTGATGCGTCTGCCATTGTAGTTCATGTTTATGCTGGTCTCCGTGGAAACGATTGGCGGCAGGATCTGGTCAAAACCTTCGGCATAGACCCATTTATGATAATCTTTCGCCTCATAGTCCCAAAGACCAGTATGACAGCCAATGCTTGTATATTCACTGAGCGGAATGCCAGTGAACACAAAACTGAGGTATTGTGGGAGGTGCAGCGTGTATTTGATTTTTTTGAAAATGTCCGGCCGGGTGTGCTTGAGCCAGTACAGCTGCATTCCGGCATTGAGCATCCCAGAATTGGAAGAGCCCGTCTGCCGGTGAAAATCCCTTTCAGGTCCATATTTAGCGTAGAAAGAATCAATAATTTCCTGCGGAATGGATTTTGTATAATTATAAAGGGGAAAGATTACTTCTCGATTTGCATCCAGATGCACCAGACTCGCCCCGTAGGTGGAGAAGTTAATGGCCTTTATATCGTATTCTTCGGTTTTTAGGATGCGGTCAAAAACCTCCCTCAACCAGTTGCGCAGGGCAGAAAGGTCTTCGGTGGGGTGGCCGTCCTCATCATTGATCTCATCAAACTTAATATATTCCCTGTAAACTTCCCTAAAATCATCATCGAATAGGAAAAATTTCTTATTCGTCTTCCCGATATCAAAAATGGCTGTTACTGTCTGCTTCATAACGCTCTTTTAAAGTCCGGTTGCCACGGTGTCCATACCGCGTGCCCTGATCAGGTTTTTCCGTACATCCAGGTTTCGGTAGGCTTCAATGGGGTTGAGCGCACCGCCCCGTTTTAGCCGTGCTTCCCTGATCAATGGTCTTACATCGGTTCGGTAGGCGTTCTGCAGCAATTCCTGACATTTTACGACATCATGTTCTTCTTGAGCGGTTTTCAGGACCTTTTGGTCAACCAATAATGCTTTCGCGAAAGCTTCCTGAATGGCCTCCAGCGACTGGATTAGATCTTCCAGTGGATCCTTGATGTTATGGCTGGCGTCGATCATCCAGGAAAGTTCGGGATTGTTTTTATTGTTTTCCATACCGTAAACTAGTTCTTTGAAGATCAAAAACAGGGCGTAGGGTTTGATACTGCCCACGGTAATGTCATCATCGCCGTATTTGCTGTCATTGAAATGAAAACCGCCCAGTTTGCCCTTAAGCATCAAGGTGGAAACAATCTGCTCGATATTGCTGTTTGGAAGATGATGACCCAGGTCAACGAGCGTATAGGCACGTTCACCACAACCATTGGCAAGCATCAGCGAAGTGCCCCAATCTTGAATAACGGTGCTGTAAAAATTGGGTTCGTAGGGTTTGTACTCAATAAATAGTTTCCAGTCCGTGGGCATATCCTCATAAATGGAAATGAGACTTTCCTGCGTATGGGTCAGCGCGGTCTGAAAATTGGTCTGCCCAGGAAAGGAAGCACCATCGGCCAACCAGACCGTTAGGCTTTTTGAGCCCAGTTTGTCCCCTATGTTGACCACCTCCTTATTATGGGCAATGGCCTGATGGCGGACGGCTTGGCTCGTACTGCTCAGCGAACCGTATTTATAACTTTCCTTTGCACCTTTTTGATCCTGAAAAGTATTGCTGTTAACGGCATCGAAGACGATATCGTTATTGCGGGCAAGTTCTTTTATAGCATTATAATCTGAAGGGATATCCCAAGGTATATGCAGCGAGACCGCCCCCGCGGTCTGGGTTAGGGCATGGATCAGGCCAACGTCCTCAATTTTCTCTTCCAGTGAGGAAGGCTCACCGCCAAACCCAAAACGGCCAAAACGCGTTCCACCGGCGCCCAGCGCCCAACTGGGGATGGCCACCTGAAAATCGGCCAGTTTGCTGATTATCTTTTGAACATCCACCCCTTGGTCGGTCAGCGATTCAGAAAGGAGATCAAGTTGTTTTTTATGGTTTCCAAGATCTTTTTTATTTTGATCCTCAAGTTGTTGCTTATCTAGTTTCATGCCTGCCTTTTTGTATTTTAGTGTGTGCAAAAAAGACCTGTCAGGTTTCTAAAACCTGACAGGTCGGGGTTAGGGGACTTTATCGTACAAAAGCGTTTGCCATTCCGCCATCTACGTTTATTATATTACCGGTGGATTTGTCAAGGATCGCCACGAGGGAAAATACGCCATTGGCAATATCCTCGGGATAGATGATCTCGTTTAGCAGGTTGCGCTTGGCGTAATGCTGTGGCAGTTCTTCTACCGTGATGCCATGGGCCTTGGCGCGTCCCTCGGCCCAGTCACCCTCCCATATCTTACT
>JBDNGW010000566.1:0-1983 GCA_041689735.1 Leeuwenhoekiella sp.
ATCAGGTTTGAGAATAAAATGGTTTTTGAACTTTTACCGTCTGTTTTGATGGAGATTGAAGAGCATTTTAAATATCGTAAGTAAACCCCTCCGTCTCGCTAAAGCGAGACACCTCCCCTTGAAAAAAGGGGAGGAGCCAAAACGTAATCCGATCTGAAATCCTGAAGGGATAGCAAAGTAAAACACGATCGCGCTCCCCGCTCCCCGCCTTTTTTCAAGGAGGGGAAAATTTCAGCTCTGCTGAAAGAGGGGTGGTTCTTTCGTACGTTTGTCCTTCATGATAAGCCCTATACGCAAATGCTAAAGAACATGACGACCAACAAACGGAAAGACTGAAAAAATTAGGGCATACTTTAATCAGGTTCGAGAACAGGATGGTTTTTGATTTTTTACCGTCAGTGCTCCAAGAGATTGAAGGTTATTTCAAATAGCGTAAGGAACCCCTCCGTCTCGCTAAAGCGAGACACCTCCCCTTGAAAAAAGGGGAGGAGCCAAACCGGCCCCGCCAAAATCTTAAATTCTGAAAGAATAGCAAAGTTAGGAAACGATCCCGTTCCACGCTCCCCGCCTTTTTAAGGAGGGGAAAATTTTAGCTTTGCTGATCCCGATAATTATCGGGAGGGTGGTTGCACGTGATTATTATCTTATCTTCACATAGCTCAAGTTTCTACTTAAAAATGACCCAAAAGCAACTGATTTCCGTCGCTATTCAGTGGTTCAACATCCAATCCTGGAAAGCATTTCCTTTTCAAAAAGACACCTGGAAAGCCTTCCTAAATGGGAAAAATGGACTTCTAAATGCGCCCACCGGTAGTGGAAAAACCTACGCGCTGTGGATGCCCATTGTTTTGGATTATATCAAAAATAATCCCGATTACAAGACCAAGCATAAAAAAGGGCTTAAAGCGATATGGATTACGCCCCTCCGCGCGCTTTCGGTAGAGATTTCGCAGGCCACGCAGCGTGTCGCCGATGATCTCGGCACGCAATTGGAAGTGGCCATCCGCTCGGGAGACACTTCTTTAAAAGACCGCGCCAAGCAGAAAAAAATCATGCCCGATCTGCTTATCACCACTCCCGAAAGCCTGCATTTACTGCTTTCGTCCAAAAATTATGATAAAACTTTCAAGGATTGTTCGGCAATCGTGATCGATGAGTGGCACGAACTTCTGGGCACCAAACGCGGCGTGCAGATTGAGTTGGCCCTTTCCAGACTTAAAACCATTGCGCCCAAGTTGCGTATTTGGGGAATTTCGGCAACTATAGGTAATTTGGATCAGGCGCGGGAGGTGCTTTTGGGTCCAGAATCGCCGGCGCTGGTGAATTCGGTATTAATCAAGGCCGATCTCAACAAAAAATATCGCGTAGAAAGTATCATTCCCGAAACTATGGAAACATTTCCGTGGCGCGGGCATATAGGCCTACGCCTTATCGATGATGTCGTTCCTATTTTACATGCCAGCAAATCAACGTTACTGTTTACCAATACGCGGGCGCAGTGCGAACTCTGGTTTCAAAAATTAATGGCAAAATATCCAGAATTTGCCGGCGATGTGGCGATGCACCATGGCAGTATCAACAAAGAAACGCGCCTCTGGGTGGAAAATGCCATTCGCAATGAAAGCTTAAAAGCGGTGATCTGCACCTCAAGTCTCGATCTGGGCGTGGATTTTGCCCCAGTGGAAACCATTATTCAGATAGGCGGTCCCAAAGGCGTGGCGCGCTTTTTACAGCGCGCCGGCCGAAGCGGTCACCAGCCGGGAAAGACCAGCGTGATCCACTTCTTGCCCACCCACGCGATCGAACTGATCGAAGCTTCGGCACTGGGCAAAGCGGTGGAACATGGGTGTACGACAAATTTCCAGATTGTGAATAAAAGCGGTAATTTGTGGATAAAAACCAATGGATTTTAAAGAGCGTGCCACAGAGATATTTGCAAAGCATCTGGAAGAGTGGGAGTCCGACCCAAGACGGGCGCAGAAC
>JBDNGW010000567.1:0-1973 GCA_041689735.1 Leeuwenhoekiella sp.
AGTTTCTAACATTTTTAACACCTTAGGAGACCAGCCATGCTCATCATCACCTATAAGCTGGCGATGGGGATCTGCGGACAAGGTGGTTTTTCCGGTTCCCGAAAGACCAAAGAAAATTGCGGTTTCCCCATTCTCTCCCACATTTGCCGAACAGTGCATGGGCAACGTATCTTTTTCGGTGGGAAGAATGAAATTCAAAGCCGAAAAAATCCCTTTCTTGATCTCGCCGGTATAGCCCGTACCTCCTATTAAGATTATTTTCCTGCTGAAATTGAGAATGGCAAAATTTTCCTGCCGCGTGCCGTCAAGTTCGGGATCTGCCTTAAAACCGGGCGCGTTAATGATAAGCCAGTCTTCTTTGAATACATCCAGTTCCGCTTCAGTGGGGCGCAGAAACATATTGTAGGAAAAAAGGTTTGACCAGGGATATTCGGTGATTATCCGTATGCCCATTCTGTAGTCTTTTTCCACGCAAGCGAAAGCATCCCTCACATAAATTTCCCGTTCTGAGAGATAGTTGGCCATTTTAGTACGCAGACGCTCAAATTTTTCAGTATCAAAGGGGATATTTATGGCTCCCCACCATACTTTTTCGCGGGTTTTATCATCGATCACAATAAAACGGTCATTGGGCAACCTGCCGGTAAACTTCCCAGTATCAACGGCCAGTGCCCCAGAAGAAGCTTCGCGACCCATACCTTTTTCCAGTGTGAGGCTATGCAACTCCTCTGGACTTAATTGATAATGTACTTTTGCTCTTTCAATACCATAATTCTTTAACGAAATCGTTTTCGTAATTGGGGCGTTTGTTGCCATAATCATCTATTTTAATAAGGTTTATAGGGTATAAAAGTAAATATATTAAACTAAAAAAAATCTTAAAATACCTATTATACAAGCATTTAACTCTTTATAAAAGTATATAGCAATATTCCCCAAGAAATGATGAGTAATGTGCCGCCTAGAGGCGTAAGAAGCGCAATAGCTGTACAATCTATTTTGGTGGCTTCTTGGGTAGCTAGCAAATAAATGGAGCCAGAAAACAGAAAAACTCCTAAAAGCAACAAATAGAATAGGATTTTCTTGCGTTTTTCTGAACAGGACAGTATTCCACCCAGCAGTAGTAGAAGCAGAGCATGGTACATTTGATAGCGTACGCCGGTTTCAAACGAAGCAATCGCGCTGGTATCTATAAGTTTTTCTAACCCGTGTGCGCCAAAGGCACCCAGCAGCACCGCTGTACCACCAAAAATACTTCCCAAAATGAGCAATTTCCTGTTCATATTCCCTTTTAATGACCGTTGCTTTTGTTAACTTGGTCGATATTCATTACAAAAATACAATACCTTCTCATGAGAAACATACTAATTATAGGAACTGGGAAATCTACTTCTCAACTGGTAGATTATCTGCTAGAACACGCCGAAAGTGAAGATCTGCAGATTACCCTTGCTGATAAATCACTAGAACTCACCGAAAAATTGGCCGGTAACAACCCACGTGCCAAGGCCATCGCGCTTGATATCTTTCAGGAACTCCAACGCGAAGAAGCTATCGCAAACGCTGATCTTGTAATAAGTATGCTCCCAGCGAGGTTTCATATTAAAGTGGCCGAAAACTGCCTAAAATTGGGCAAAAATCTGATTACGGCCTCTTACGTTAGCGACGAGATGCAAAAGCTGGATGAAGCCGTAAAGGAAAAAGGACTTGTATTTATGAACGAAATAGGCCTTGATCCCGGCATTGACCACATGAGCGCCATGCAGATCATAGACCGCATACGGAATGAGGGCGGCAAGATACTGCTGTTTGAATCATTTACCGGAGGGCTCGTTTCCCTAGAAAGTGACAGCAACCTTTGGAACTATAAATTTACCTGGAACCCGCGCAATGTTGTGCTGGCGGGACAAGGTGGCGCTGCTGAATTTATACAGGAAGGTACTTATAAATATATTCCTTACCAGCGTTTGTTC
>JBDNGW010000568.1:0-2741 GCA_041689735.1 Leeuwenhoekiella sp.
AAAAGTCCAATTCTTGGAAAACCGGGTCAAATACTAATTTTTGATATATTTTAATTTATTGAAATTCAGTTGATTACAATTACTAGATTGATCTTTTTTAAGACGATTCAATACATTTTATAGTTTTCGGAGTGGACTCAACTTTTAAAATTCTAATTGTTTAATATTGTGTTCTATCTATTTGTACAATTAAAATGACAACGCTTCAATTAGACAATAAATTTTTCGGTAGAGCTATTCAAATCTTGCAAGATGCGATGGAGCAGGTCGTGCGTACCGTGAACCAAACCATGGTGCGGACATATTTTGAGATAGGCCGCCTTATTATTGAAGAGGAACAGGGTGGTAAAAAGCGCGCGGAATATGGCAAGCAGTTGATAAAAGATCTTTCTAAGGTTCTGACAATGGAATTTGGTAGAGGATTTTCGCAGAGAAATATCGAGCAAATGCGTCAGTTTTACGTTATTTATGTAAAAGCGCAGACAGTGTCTGCGCAATTCAAATTAAGTTGGTCGCATTACCTAAAACTGATGCGGATAGACGATGAGGACGAGCGCAGTTTTTATGAGATAGAAACAGGTAAAACACCGAGTCTATTTTAGTAATGAAGTTTAAAATTGTACCATTGAAAAATGTCAATAGGATTAACTTGGCAAGTAACCGTATTTTAAGTAAATTCATTCAAATTCATTAAACGTTTCATTGGTTTGAAGAAAAAATTTTTATAAAAAAGTTGAATTTAATATTTGATGACATGGATATAAATAGAACAGAAAATGAAATCTTGATTAAGCTGCCGCTTGACACAGATATAAGTGGTATTCAACGACTTTTGGATTATATAAAGTTACGTCAAATCACTGCTAAGAGCAAAGCGACCAAAGCACAGATTGAGGCATTGGCCAAAGAAGTAAAAGCAGATTGGAACAAGAGAAATCAAAAAATAACTTTAGATTGATTGTTGTCGTCGATACAAATATCATCTTTAGCGCACTTCTCAATCCAGAGGGCACAATTAGCGATATTTTGCTCAATTCAGGAGGTTTTTTTGAATTTTATGCGCCTACTTTGATTATTGAAGAGCTATTAAGACACAAATCAAAAATTTTGAATTTGTCCGGATATTCGCAAGAACAACTGGATTTTTTATTTCGTATATTTTTTAAGGAAATTCAATTGGTTGATAAAGAAGTAATACGCGTTGGCTTTTCGGATGAAGCAGAAAAATTAGCAAGCGATGTAGATCTATTTGACGCGCCATTTATAGCTTTGAGTTTAGAATTGAACGCACCACTTTGGACTGGGGATAAAAAGCTTATAAATGGTCTTTTGAGAAAGAATTTTGATTTACTAATCAATACTCAAAAAATGCAAAATCCTCGAAAATAATCATGTTAACATCGTATGCTCTTAAAAAACACCAACATACTTATAATAGATGACGATGAGGATATCCTTACCGCATTGCGTTTGCTCTTTAAACCAATTGTCAAAGCAGTGGTGGTGGCCAAAAATCCCAACACGATAAGTAGCCTTTTTGAGCGCAATGCTTTTGATCTGGCCATTCTGGATATGAATTTCAATGGAATGGTAAATACGGGGAATGAAGGTATTTTTTGGTTGAATAAAATAAAAGCGATCAATCCCAAGGTAGACGTGATCCTCATTACCGCTTATGGCGATATAAATCTGGCGATACGTTCCTTAAAAGAGGGAGCGTCGGATTTTATTGTCAAGCCCTGGAAAAACGAAAAGATTATTCAGGCTGTTCAAGAACTGGTGGAAAAGAAAAAGGCCATTAAAGTACGGAAAGTCGATGCCGGACTGAAAACCCCAATAATAGGGGAGAGCGCACCGATGCAGGACGTGTTTACCAAACTGAAAAAAGTAGCTCCCACTGATGCCAATATCTTAATTCTTGGGGAAAATGGAACCGGAAAAGACCTCATCGCTCAGGCCCTTCACGACCGTTCGCACCGCAGGGACAAGCCTTTTGTCAAAGTGGACGTGGGTGCATTGACTTCCACTTTATTTGAGAGCGAACTTTTTGGTTATAAAAAAGGGGCTTTTACAGATGCCCGGGAAGACCGAAAAGGTCGTTTTGAAGCTGCACATGGCGGCACGCTTTTTCTTGATGAAATAGGCAATATTACACTGGGCCAACAAGCGCGCTTGCTTACCGTTTTGCAAAACCGAGAGGTAACGCCACTGGGCTCAAATGTTGCAGTTCCCGTTGATATTCGGTTGATCTGCGCCACGAATACCAGCCTTACCGATCTTGCCGACGAAGGCAAATTCAGGAAAGACCTCATCTACCGCATCAATACCGTAGATATTCTTATGCCGCCCTTGCGTGATCGCGGGAATGATATTACCCAATTAGCAGTTCATTTTATTGCCGTTTATAGTGAAAAATACGGTAAAACAGGTATAAAAATAGACTCCAGCTTTGTTAAAAAGCTGAAAAACCACCCGTTTCCGGGGAATGTGCGTGAACTGCAATATGCCCTGGAACGCGCATTGATCATGGTTGAAAGCGATACACTGGAAGCTCATGATCTCGTCTTTTCCCCTATCGAATCTGTTATTGTGACCACAACTGCTAAGGATCTGTTCAGAAATAAAGTGACCGAATTATAGGCAGTTATTTTGTTCATCAACAAGGCGAAAAACGCAGACATAGCCGTAGCTATGGCGAGTATTTTCAACGCAGTTGCTGGGCAAAAGAACCCATAGAAATG
>JBDNGW010000569.1:0-6902 GCA_041689735.1 Leeuwenhoekiella sp.
CATAATATTGCAGTAGAGCCTAATAAAACAAAATCGGCTAAAGTCTTTCCTTGGGTAAACAGAACCATCAGTAATGCCAAAAAAGGACTTTTGGGAATACATCATAATTGTATAAATGACCAGTATATGCAAAATTACTTGTATGAATTTTGTTACAAATTTAATAGAAGGTATTTTGGAGATAAACTATCCGATAGGTTATTAATTGCGGCTCTTGAAACAACTTGGTATTAGTTACGGATAGTCATATTCTTTTTTATAGAACTGGCGCTCGCTATTGCCAAAGCCGCAAAGATTTGGGCAACCATCGCCAATCTCGTAGTTCCAGTTAGTGGTATTTAGCGAGTTGCCGTTAAAATTTTCTTCCCAGATCAGTTTTTTCGCTTGCTGCGAAAATCCGCTAAAACTGACTAAAATCAGTGTAAAAAGGTTGATATTTAGATAAATTTTGTCCATTATATTCTTTGACTTGCTGGCGAATAGAGCCGGATTATCCTCATGAAAAATGAATTCATACGGAAATTTACAGCAAGTTTTCAGGATAAAATCCGAACACTAAGGCTTTGTTTAGAAATAAAATGTATAGGTTGTTTTTAACCAAAGCCTAAAACCAGTTGGCCCAAGGTATCATCGCGAGCATTGCGAGAAGTGCAAGCGTATAGAAAATGGCCAGTTGTTTAAACTTTGGTCTTGAAGTCAATTTCTTTTTATGGCGGCTATATCCCACTGTTATAAAAACCACGGCGAGGATCATGGCTATGGGATGTTCTACAACGTAAAGACGAATTGAGGGATCTTTCATCGCCGCACTCATACCTTCCGAAGCGATCGCTTTAGCCCCGAGGGGAGAAACAAAGTAGAGGACAATACCTATTAAAAGTTGTATGTGGGTCACGATAAGGGTAAAAAGCGCTAGACGCATATCGCGCGCACCATATTCTTTGTCGCCAAAATAACTGACCAGACTATTTACGGTTGTAATTATTAAAATGAGCAGTACGAGATATGCCCAGTAAGAATGTACAAATTGTACGTATGGATACATAAGATTATTTTTTAATTAAGTTCAAAGATAACTTTTTTAAAAGCAAAAAACCCTTCCGTTTGTGGAAGGGTTTGATTGAAAAATAATTGTTTACAAAGATATTTATATTGTGCCTAGAAGTTAAAACGGAAACTAGCGTTCCAAGTTCTTCCAAAACCAAAGTATACGCGGTTTCTGGTTGAGATCCCATCATACGTTGGATCACCCGCCTTTGCAAAATAATTGGTGTCAGATTCTGAGATGTATGTTTTATCAAGAACATTGTTCATGTTAAAACGGAAGCTCATGTTCTTATCTAAGAAAGGCAGGTTAAAAGACAATCCTGCGTCCACTAAGCCGAAAGAAGGAAGTTTAAGCGCACCTTGTTCCGGTACAGATGTGGCGTCAAAGTCAGCATACAGGTTGTCAACAGCACGATAATTTGCATCTATAGAGAGGGTTTTATAGATTTTGTAGTCAACGCCTATACTAGCGGTAAATTGCGGGGCGTCACCCACTTTTACACCGTCAAGTGCCAATGTTTCGGTTTGTGGCTGACCATCTACCAAGATAGGTTGATTACTGGCGTCAAAATAAGCTGCGGTAACATCACCTTTGTACTGCCAGTCACCGACAGAAAGCATGCCGTTAAAATTGAAACGGTCTGTAGCTCGTGAAGTCAACTTCAACACCGTAATGAATCTGCGTAATACCCTGAATATTTGCAGTTCCTCTAATTTCGTTTGGCGTACCCGCGTTAAATGTAGCACTTGTACTTTCAAAGCGATCTGCCCAGCTTGTTCTATAGGCATTCACATTGGCACGAAAGCCGTTTGTGCGGTAGCCATAGCCTATTTCTGTACCAATAATTTTTTCATTTTGAAGATTAGGATTGACATCATTTGAAATAAAACTGTTGAAAACAGCATCAAATAAAGGCTGTTTTGAATAATAACCACCATTGGCGAAAATATTGTTGTGCTCGTCAATATTCCAGTTTACACCACCTTTAACATTTCCTCCAAGAATATTTTCAGTGTCAGATTCCTGTTCGGGATCACTGTCCAGATAATTGAAGTGGTCTACGCGTTGAAAACCTTGATTGGATAGGGAGCCCTGTACAAAAATGGTTACATCATCAAGATCATATTCCAACTGACCAAAAAAGCCGTACCAACCAACTTTGCCTTCGTTGTAATAGTCTACTTTTTCTTCGTCATCTATGCTTTTAAATACATTTAAACTATTACTAATGGTAGGGGCATAGGTTTGTGTTAAAAACCTATAAGGGTCATTAATATTATCACTATCTACATAAACATCAGCCCCCATAAGGTCTACCAATCTTCGGTAGTGAAAACCAGTGTAGGTTCTTAAATCGATACCGAAATCAAGTGTTAGCCTATCTGTAAGTATGGTTTCAAAATTAGATATCAAGCCGAACCAATTGTGTGAGTTAACAGAAGAACGCTGAGAAATACCATTTTCAGGACTTCTTATAAAACCGCCCTCATCGGCATAAAGCGATGAGTTATTGTTTCCGTTTACATAAAGACCTCGGAAAGCAGGATCATCACCTCCGGTATATGTTTGGCGCACACCGCCAAGGGCCGGCTGGCCAGCGTTGTAGGCGAAAATACCGTCTATTGGAACTAAGCCGTTGTTTACTTTAGGAAGTGAAAATGATTGACCACCATTTGCACGACCTATAGAGCCTATAGAACCACCACGTCCCAAAGATGCATAAGCAGAAGTGCTCAGTTTAGTGGTCTGTGAAATATTCCAGTCCCAAGCAAGGGAGGCAATTGGTTTGTGGTAAAAATTACCGCCAAAAGTAAATTCTTTACCATTTCTCGAACCATAATCACTGTTATATTTTATTCTGGGATCCTCACCACCACCATATTGAATATAATCTGCAAGGGAAGGTGCAAAGCCACGCTGATTGTGCTGCTGTGGCGCCCCGGTAACCATGAAGTTGAAATCGTGGCTATCATTAGGGTGATAACCCACGCCAATAAAGTAGTTGTATCCTTCAAAAGAAGTTCCATCTACATAACCGGTACCTGCAGTCCTGCTCAAAAGAAAAGAGCCCGACCAGCCATTTTCACCTAAACCCGTATTGTAAGATGCAACTGTTTTTAAGTAATCATTGTTTCCTACAGAAGAACTTACAAAACCACCTTCTTCACGATCAGCAGAGCGGGTAACCACGTTGATAGTACCACCTACAGAGGAAACTGTTAGTTTTGAAGATCCTAAACCACGCTGTACCTGTATAGCGGTGGCCACATCTGATAAACCTGCCCAATTGCTCCAGTAAACCTGGCCATTCTCCATATCGTTAACTGGGATCCCATTTATCATAACTGCAGAATTTTGCGTATCAAAACCCCTGATATTTATTCGGGCATCACCAAAACCACCACCTTGTTTAGTAGCATATATTGAGGGGGGTGTTGTTCAGAATTTCAGGAAATTCTTGAGCTCCCAGTTTTTCCTGTATTTCTGCAGCGCGAATGGTAGAGACCGCAACAGGTGTTTTTCGATCTCGTGCAATGTCAACGATACCGGTAACCACTACCTCATCAAGTGCGTCTGCATCTGCCACAAGGGATATGGTGCCCACATCTATAGTTTCATTTCCAGAAATATTGAAGTCTATCTCTTGGCTTTTAAACCCTACATAAGAGGCTTTTATTACTCCATCAGATTGAGCCACCGTTAGTGAAAACTCACCGTCAAAGTTAGTTGTTGTTCCATTTGTCGTTCCAGAAACGATGATATTTACACCAGGAAGTGGCATGCGCTGATCATCAACTACAGTACCCGTAATCTTACCTTGTGCCATGGCCATGGCGCTTATAAAAAGACAAACAAGAACAATTAAACTAGTAACTTTTTTCATTAGTATTTGTTTAAGATTAGTTAAAGGCAAAATTGGGGATAACAACCAATTAAAACATTAATAGAATGTTAAGAAAAAATAATTTATAATCAATTCAAACATAATAAAAACAGCCTATAATAATTTGATTGTAGGCTGTTTAAATCATTGAAAACGTTATATGTTAAAGGTGCTAATGTTTGAAATAGTTAATAAGTGCAGTTGTGGAGCTGTCATGTTTGTTAATTTTATCTCCATTTATATCTTTTAAAACATTTTTCGCCAGCTGTTTGCCCAGTTCTACGCCCCACTGATCAAAACTGAAGATATTCCATAAAATCCCCTCTACAAATATTTTTTGCTCATACATGGCAATCAATGCCCCAAAACTTTTTGGGGTGAGTTTATTGATGAGTATGGAATTAGTGGGTTTATTGCCTTCAAATACTTTAAAAGGGGCTAATCTATCAATATTCTGCTTATCCATGCCATCTTCTTTTTCGGTCTTGCCTTTCATTAAAGCTTCGGTCTGGGCAAGATAATTGGCCATGAGTTTATTGTGATGATCCTTGTCACCGTACAGGGATTCTTTATAACCTATAAAATCAGTTGGGATGATTTTTGTTCCTTGGTGAATCAATTGAAAAAACGCGTGTTGTGAGTTGGTTCCCGGTTCGCCCCAGATAATGGTACCCGTCTGGTAATCTACAGGTTTTCCATTTTGATCTACACTCTTCCCATTACTTTCCATGGTGGCTTGCTGCAAATAAGCTGGTAAGCGCTGTAAATATTGCGTGTAGGGAATGATCGCCTCACTCTCGGCCCCGAAGAAATTATTGTACCAAACGGTCAATAATGCCAGCGTGACCGGGATATTTTTATCAAAATCGGTGTTTTTGAAGTGTTCATCCATCCCGTGTGCACCTTCCAGAAAGGATTCAAAATTATCATAACCTATGGCAATTGCTATGGTCAGGCCAACCGCACTCCAAATGGAAAAGCGACCGCCAACCCATTCCCACATGGTAAAGACGTTTTCTTCGGCGATGCCAAAATCTATTACCGCTTCCAGATTTGTAGAAACGGCCACAAAATGTTTGGCCACATCTTTCTGACGGTCTTCGCCCGGTTGTGCGGTTTTTTTGATAAACCAGTCACGGGCCGTATTTGCATTCGTAAGGGTTTCCTGCGTAGTAAACGTTTTCGAAACCACTACAAAAAGTGTGGTTTCTGGATTGAGATCTTTTAAAGTCTCGTGTACATGATCGCCATCTACGTTTGAGATAAAGTGAACTTTTAGATGGTTTTGATAATAAGCAAGGGCCTTGGTTACCATATCGGGACCCAAGTCAGAGCCGCCTATACCTATATTTACGACATCTGTAATTGCTTTGCCAGAAAAACCTTTATGGCTTCCGGAGATGATCTTTTCTGAAAATTGTTTTATTTTCTGCTTCGTGTCATTTATTTCTTCAACTATATTCTGCCCGTCTATCTCGATTATCGCATCTTCTGGTGCGCGAAGTGCGGTGTGCATTACGGCACGGCCTTCGGTTTCATTAATGGTTTTTCCGCCAAAATAATCCGCCATGGCATCCTTCAACTTCATTTCTTCGGCAAAATCATGCAATAACTGCATCGTTTCCGAAGTAATTCGGTTTTTGCTGTAATCCACATAAAAATCTTCCCATTTCAGGGTAAATTCCGCAGCACGATCCCCTTCAGCAAATAAGTTTTTCATCTGGGCACTTTTTATGGCTTCGTAATGGCCTAAAAGTTTCTCCCAGGATTCTGTGGTAGTCGGATTTATTTTATTCATAGTTAAAGGTTTTCTTTAAAGTGAATTGCATCCAGTTCTTCTTTGAGTGGTGCAATATGAGTATAAAATAGTGTTTTAAGTGAATCCGCAAGTGGCTCTGCCGAAGGTAAATCTACTATAAAAGGGTCAACTTGTTTGCCATTTTTCCAGAAACGGTAGCAAACGTGTGGCCCTGATGTATTACCGGTCATACCTATATACCCTATAACATCACCCTGCTTTACATAATCGCCCACTTTTACCTTGCGTTTGCTCATGTGCAAATACTGACTTTCATATGTGCCATTATGACGAATTTTGACATAATTGCCGTTGCCACCACGGTATTCTGAATTGATTACCGTACCATCTGCGGTCGCCATAATGGGCGTACCCACGGCGCCGGCAAAATCTGTTCCTTTGTGAGGGCGAATGCGGTTGCCGTAATAGGCGATGCGGCGTTTGAGATTGTAACGCGATGAGATTCGGTTAAAGGAAAGAGGACCTTTTAAAAATGCCCTTCTTAGGTTATTGGCCTCTTCATCATAATAATCGGTAAGGTTTTTAATGGAATCATTTTTAAAGCGAAACGCATAGATGGGCGTGCCGCTATATTCAAACCAAGATGCTGTAATCTCTCCATAACCTGCCGGAATGGTGTCGTTTATGAATTTCTCTGTATAAATAAGCTTAAAACGGTCACCGGGCTGTAAATGAAAGAAATCTATGGTCCAGGCATAGATGTCGGACATTTTGTAGACTAAGTTTACACTTAAACCTAGGTCGTCGAAAGTGGTGGAAAGGTTGTCGGTAATTTCCCCGTAAACCGTTTTTTCAATTAATGTTACCGGTTTTTTATCTTTTTTGGCAGAAATGGAATCCTTAAAATCAATGACTACATAATCTATTGAATTTTCTTCGTATACAAAAGCCTGTGCTTTGTTAAGCGAATCTTTAGTCTTAAAAAGCGTATATGGTGCGCCCAGACGTATCTTACGAGTATCAAAAATATCTTGGGTACTGTCCGTTATTTGCTGTATTTCGGCATAATCTATGCCATTATCAGATAGAATCTTACCAAAACTGTCACCAGAGCGTACCGTATCGCGCAAGATCATATAATCTTCCACGGGAAAACCGTATTCTTTTATTATTTCCGGGGCCTTAACAACAGCGGCCATTTCTTTTTTTGG
>JBDNGW010000570.1:0-4102 GCA_041689735.1 Leeuwenhoekiella sp.
AGACTAAATATTTCTTCTGTATTTCCCATGATCCAAAAATAAGAATTAACTTCTTACCCATAGAAATCGACATAGAGCCAAAATTTATTATGAAAAAATTATAGCGATTATCGTTTTTTATACATCGCGCTCCTTTCCTGTGAGCGGAATTTTGACGACCCACAATTCCAACTCTCCATTATTGCCAGCTTCTGGCAGAGCGAAGAGGATGCAGTTAAAAAACCAGAAAGTATAATCTAAAAATGATTTTCAAAGACTTATTTTTCTAAATTTAAAATACTGCTACCTATCAATCTTACATAAATTGCCAAAAAAACAAAAAACGTCTAAAACAGTCTAAGAGCTTGTTTTACTTTAAACAGGCTCTAAAAATGGAATATATAATTCAATTAATAATATGTCAAGAAGAGTTTTTGATCCTTAGTTTAGATACTCTTTCTCTGTGAGATCATTGGTAATGTATCGTATTGCAATTGTAAATAAAATTATTACTACAACGAAATATTACAAATTTTTTAAGAGCATACTATGTTTTGAAAAATGGAATAAAATAATTATTTTTAGATAGCCTAAGGGTACAATTTAAGTACAGTTTTCAAAATTTAATCCAGAAGGTCGATTAAATAATTTCCGCTGGAAGTATTTCAATTTCTAATACGTAAAATCAATAATCAATGGACGCAATTTTAATTCCAGCCTGCAATCGCGCAAAGCAGTTGCTTTTTTTAATAATGTTCTTGTTCGCCTTCGCGTCGATTTATGCTCAGGAAACTATAGAAATATCGAGCACCGTAAACTCTGAGGGGCAAACCTCAGGTTCTTTGCCTTTTATCAATGTGGTAATTAAAGGTACAAATAGCGGTACCACTACAGATATAGATGGAAATTACGTTATAAATGCCGCCAGTGATGCTACGTTGGTTTTTAGTTACGTTGGTTTTACGACAAAAGAAATCCCTGTGCAGGGAAAATCACAAATTAATGTGGTTCTGCAAGAAGAAGTGTCTTCTCTGGATGAGGTCGTGGTTATTGGGTATCAGAGCGTGAGAAAAAAAGACCTTACCGGTGCCACGGGTCTGATCGCGGCCGAAGATACCAAAAACGTGGTAGCGCGATCTGTTCCGGAAGCTTTGCAGGGCTTATCGCCAGGTGTAAGCGTCCGCAACGGTGGAGCGCCCGGTCAAAATGCGGTGGTAAATATACGCGGTTTAAGTACTTTTTATGGCAATGCAAGCCCACTTTACATCATTGACGGCATGTATGCCGACCCAAATACGACCATAAACCCTAATGATGTGGAGAGCATTCAAGTGCTTAAAGATGCGTCTGCCGCCGCGATTTATGGTTCACGGGCGGCAAATGGCGTAATTATCGTTACCACGATTAAGTGAAAAGAGGGCAAGCCAAAAATCTCGGCGTCCATTAAAACCAGTTTTTCTCAAATTCCCAGTCATTACGAAATGATGCATGCAAGGAATTATGTAATCACCAATACAAACGCATACAACGCGGCCGGATATCCTTTGCAGCCCGCAGTGGTCAATTATGACGGCACCGTAAATACCGATTGGTCTGACGAACTGCTTCGCACCGGTTTTGTGCAGGACGTCAACGCTACCCTTTCCGGAGGTTCAGAGACAAGTACCTACGCGATTTCAGCCGGATATTTTAAAGATCAGGGTACGTTGATAGACCGTGATTTTGACCGCATGTCCTTGCGTATAAATACTTCTACAGATATCGGCAAATTCACTTTTGGGGAAAATCTTTCCATTGACTTAGGCACTTAATTAATAATATCTGAAAAATCATCTTTCAAGGCCTCAGTGACTTAGGATCTGTTTAGAAATAACCTGCCCATTTCTATGGGTTCTTTTGCCCAGCAAATGCGCCTGCCTTTGCCGGTAGGCAGGTTGAAAATACTCGCCATAGCTACGGCTATGTCTGCGTTTTTCGCCTTGTTGATGAACAAAATAACTGCCTATAATTCGGTCACTTTATTTCTGAACAGATTCTAAGCGGAAATCCATCTAAAAAATGGACACAAAAAAAATATTGAATTTTGCAACGGTCTTAAACAACTCTTACTCATATTTAAAACACGGCACGCCCTACTGATACCATAATGTATAAGTTGTTTTGCTGTAATTCGTTTGCGGTAAGGCTTTATAGCTTTTTTTCAATAACCTCTTTTGCCATTTGGTGGTCTAAAGCCAGGGTAGCGTACATCTGCTTGAGCTTGCGGTTTTCATCTTCTAAAACTTTTAAACGCTTAAGCTCTTGGGAATTCATACCGCTATAGCGTTCACGCCACTTATAAAAGGCAGCTGAACTAACGCCATGTTCGCGAGTGATATCAGGAACCGATTTACCAGATTCAAACTCTTTTAAAATCTTGGCGATTTGTGTTGGACTAAATTTACTTTTTCTCATAATTACTGTTTAAAGTTAAAACTATTTTTCTACTTTTAAACAGTTCGGTTTTTGGGGGAGCTTACAATGTACTAAACATTGATTGCTGAAATTTTTATTCTGCTAATTTCCATTTAGCCATTAATATTATATCTCTTACTGCCGCTCATCCACTACATGTTTCATCAGGTATTGAGAGAGTTCTTCAAAACGTTGTTTCCTCCTTGCATGGAACGGTAGGAGTTTTTGGTATTCCCTTACTTCATCAATTTCCTTAACCTCTTTTACTACTATATCTTTCGGAAGTTTATCTAATACACGATGATAAGCCCCAATAAAAATTATACCCGTTTCGTTTGGGCCAAGCGTTGCAGCAATGCTTTCTGCTATGTACTTATCCCTTTGACCTAATAGTTTATGCCGGCTAATTTTAAACCTGATAATCCTGATTACTTTCATAATTAATGTTCCGGAAGAGGGTATCGATTTGAGTATTTCCAACTCTTTTTTAACCATCGAAAGATCTTCAGTTTTCACAATAATAGCTCCCCGATTGACCAGTCTAGAAATAATTTCATAATTCCTGCTTCCTGCTTTTACGCTGTCTTCCATTATTTTAAGTGCGATATCTCCATCTGCGACCATTCCGTCCTGATATATTTTCACAGTTTTACCGCCAAAATCTATTGTATCACAATATTGGCTTATTATTTCCCAGTACTTATTAACGGTGTCAACATGCGTTTCCCAAAAAATTTTCCCAAAATCATCAATGCTCTTCTGGGTTAGCTCGGCTGCCATGGATCCCATATCAGCGCTCGAATGAATGATGGGGATATAAATTAAGTTTCTCATTTTTATCATTCCAAAGTTTAACATTCTACATCAAGCCTCCTAGCGGGCCAAGGTTAATATTCAAATCCTCATCCGTCAGGTTAAAAATTTCTTTTAATTCCTCCATCTTCATTTCTAATTTCATCAGAGTTTCGCCCAAGCGTTCAATTTCATCCTCGGACAATGACCCCGCCTCAACCCTTCGGATGGCTTGTTTTTCAATCAGTTTACGTAGCAATTCAATTAGTAGTCATTACCAGCTGTGTAAGGCCTTCGTGAGCATTGTCAGGAGTGGCGTTGATGCGATAGCTTTCTGTCTTTTTAATATTTTCAATTGCATCTTCGATTTCATCCATCGGGACTGAATTCAAAAGTATCTTATCTTCGTTCATATCTAAAAATTATTATTTTATTACTATGTCAATAAAAGTATAAGGAGGGCAGCCTCCTATATGCAGAAATTTTAAAGATGTATGTTGCTGCACAAATACGGCACCTACTTTTATAAATTCATCTTTTTTAATAAAAAATAGGCATCAATAATACTGCGATTACTTACCATTTTTTTGAGCTTACAGACAGGGTTTGTTTATGTTAAGGGCCCACCGATATCTTTGATTAATTGTTTCATATGTTTCAATTTAATCATCCTTATCCGATTTTCCTTCAACTGCTCTGCATGCTTCACCCAAGATAAGCATAACCTCATCAATATCGTTAAAATTTTGCTCCAGATGCACTAATTTCAGCTCATCGAGAGCTTCCTCGATAGCATTTTTTTTCTCGATAGGTATCGTGCTTCCAAATTCCTTTAATTGTTTTTCAGTCTGGAAAATTTGTAGGTCTGCTTTATTGC
>JBDNGW010000571.1:0-3414 GCA_041689735.1 Leeuwenhoekiella sp.
ATATCAATGACTTAAACAAGTTTAATGCGTTGTTTTTCAACAAATTGAACTTGTTTTTCCATCTTTTTTTAACCCTTGATTCGCATAAATAATGATTATTTATGTATTCAAAGTGTTATCAAAGTAAAGTACATTATTTGCTACATGTAAACAGGCAATAGCTCCTTCTTTTATTTTAGAACATCAAAATCAGAATTTCTTTTAAATTACTTTCGTATTATTGTAATCTTCACTTTATAACCCGTATGGATAGCCAAGAGCAGGACCCAAAAAATCAAGAAATCGTTCAGAATAAAGAACTCCGCATTGGGGAAGCCATGATCCCCATTGTAGCGCTCATTTGCATGCTTGCATACAACGTTTACGTTTTTGGCGATGAAGCTTTGAGTGGTTCCAACCAATTCATACTTCTACTGGGTGGCGCGGTAGCGGGCATTGTTGGATTTTTCAATAAAACGCCTTACGATGTGATGATTGAAGAAGTCTCGCAAAATATAAAATCCACCACGGGTGCCATCCTTATTTTGCTTCTGGTGGGTGCGCTTGCCGGCACTTGGCTCATAAGCGGGATCATCCCCACCATGATCTATTACGGACTTCAGATTTTAAACCCAACTATTTTCCTTGCCGCTTCTGTGGTGATCTGCGCCATCATCTCTGTGGCCACGGGAAGCAGCTGGACCACATCTGCGACGGTAGGAATTGCCTTGATAGGGATCGCCAATGCGCTTGGAATCCCGCTGGGAATGACCGCTGGCGCAGTACTTTCTGGGGCGTATTTTGGCGATAAGATCTCCCCGCTCAGTGATACAACAAACCTGGCGCCCGCAATGGCAGGTACCGATCTTTTTACACATATTGAATATATGCTGTTCACAACGGTGCCAACTATTGTTATTACGATTATCGCTTTTGTGATCATAGGCATCAATCTAGAACCGACCGGCGAGGCAGATACCAGTATAATTCTTGGTTCCATAAATGAGGCATTTACCATATCGCCCTGGTTATTTATTGTTCCAGTGGTGGTTATTGCCATGATCGTCAAGAAAACCTCTCCATTGATCGCACTTCTAGTAGGAACACTTTTGGGCGGGATCGCGGCACTTGTCTTTCAGCCGGAGATCGTGGCTACTCTTGGTGGCGGCGGGGACAGTCTTACTTTTGAAAGTGGTTACAAAGGCGTGATGAACGCGATAACCGTCAGTACCTCCATTGAAACCGACAATCCCAGTCTAAATGATCTTTTCGCCTCTGGCGGAATGGCGGGCATGCTGGGGACTATTTGGCTTATTATATGCGCTATGGTTTTTGGTGGAGTTATGGATGCGATTGGGGCACTTTCGGCCATAAGTAAGTTTATGCTCAATCTTTTTGAAAGTACATTTGGCCTTTTTGCCAGTACCGTTTTTACCTGTATAGGCCTTAATGTAACCGCCAGCGATCAATATCTGGCCATTGTCGTACCCGGTAAAATGTATGCTCAGGCATATCGCGATAAAGGACTGGCACCAGAGAACCTGAGCCGAACGCTCGAAGATTCCGGCACGGTCACTTCTGTACTTGTACCGTGGAATACCTGCGGCGCGTACCAGAGCGGCGTGTTGGGCGTGCACGTTGCAGATTACTTTTTCTATGCGATTTTCAACTGGTTAAGTCCATTTATGACCTTGATTTTTGCCGCATTCAGTATTAAAATCCGCCTGTTGGCCACTAAAAAGACCGAATAAGTAGTGAATTTATTTTAATACTAAATAATTAATTATTTGGCCTTTATCAAAACCTCAAAATTTAAGCGTGGAGACTGCGCATTCTACAATTTTCCCTTACGCTTCTTATCATATTGCAAGGTTTAGGAAGGTTATCTACTATCCATAAACATAACCAATACTCCTATAATTTTACAACATGTCAATTGCACTTTTTAAGCTAATAGTTGGGATACCTTTGTATTGAACAAAATTAAAAAACATAAGCATGACACTAGTAGGTAAACAATTTCCAGATATTCACGTAGACGCCATGAATGAAATGGGCGATACTTTTAAATTGAACATTCTAGAAGAAGCGAAAAATAACAATAAAAAAGTACTTCTTTTTTGGTATCCAAAAGATTTCACCTTTGTGTGCCCCACGGAACTTCACGCATTTCAAAATGCATTGGCAGAGTTTGAAAAAAGAAATACGATTGTTATAGGTGCATCCTGCGATACGCCAGAAGTACACTTTGCATGGTTGAACACGCCAAAAGATAACGGCGGAATAGAAGGGGTAACATACCCTATACTTGCAGACACCAACAGAAACCTGGCTAACCGCCTTGGTATTCTTGACGTTACCAATGAACGCTATGACGAAGAAAGTGGAGCGCTAATGGTAGATGGTGATAATGTGACCTATAGAGCCACGTATCTCATTGATGAAGAAGGAAATACTTTTCATGAAGGTATAAACCACATGCCACTGGGCCGGAATGTAAAAGAATTTTTACGCCTTATAGATGCGTATACCCACGTACAGGAAAAAGGCGAAGTTTGCCCGGCAAACTGGGAAGAAGGAAAAGAAGGAATGAATGCAGACCGTGACGGTGTGGCTTCATACCTTGCTTCTAACTAAAAACCCCATTCGCCCCTAGAACCTTTCTCTAAAGGGAAGGTTCTTAATTCGGCGGAATGACGAAGGTTTATAACTAATGCTGAAAAGCTCAAAATAAAAACATGTTAAAAGAATTGGATCAAGATAACCTGGCAGAAATCATTAAAGAAAATGATACTGTTGTGGTACAATATATGGCGAGCTGGTGCGGAAACTGTAGGTTGATGAAACCTAAGTTTAAAAAATTATCGAGCGAGCATGAAAATGCTACCTTTTTACTTGTAGATGCAGAAAAGTATCCTGAGTCCCGTAAACTGGCAACTGTCGATAACTTACCAACTTTTGCCACCTTTAAAGGCGGAAGCTTTGTTAATCAAGTACAGACAAATAAGTTTGATAATTTAAAAACACTCGTAGATGAAGTTACCAGTAATTAAGCATTTACAAAAAAATAATAGCAAGGAAAGCTTAGAGCAAACTGTTCAAGTTTTAGAATCGTTCACAGAACATCGCTCAGTGAGTGATGAAGAAATGGATGTAATAGGTGAACTTGTCACTAATATTTGTGGTGCTCTAGAAATGCACGAGATGATCGCAGGCGGAATGAAAGAAATGGATGCAGCGAATAGCTTTGCGAAAAAAGTTATGGGATCAATAGATAGATAATTTTAGCTATCCACTTCAGATATTTCGACAAGTTTTACATTTTAACCCTTTCAGTTTCCGCTGAAGGGGTTTTTTCGTTTATAAAAAAGTTTCGGGTTCATTACATCAACTTTTTCGAAGTTCGAAACTTTATAAAGATCCTGAATCCAAGCG
>JBDNGW010000572.1:0-3640 GCA_041689735.1 Leeuwenhoekiella sp.
ATTACCACCGCGGACTGCGTATTGTGTGCTCAGTTCGTTATTGGAGCTTACGCCTGGGAGGGTTTGCAAGAGGTTTTCCACACCGGGATTTGCCCCGGGGATATTGCGTATGGTTTCCGGGGAAAGGGAAACGGTTCCTTCAATGCGGTCTCGGTTGGTTGAAGAGATCACCACTTGGTCTATTTGCTCTACCGTGGTACGAAATACGGGATTGAACTCAAAAACCTCATTTGGTTTCAGCGAAAAAGTAAGCGTTAGGGGCTGAAAACCCACGCGGCTGAAATTGACCTGAATTTCACTCCCTGCGGGAATCGTAAGCTTATAAAAACCATTGTTGTTGCTCTGGGTTCCACCGTCTGAATAACTGATACTGACCCCGGCGAGCAGGTTATTTTCCGCGTCAAGCGCCACACCGCGCAAAGTGGCCTGCTGTGACCACCCAGACAATGAAAACAGGAGTGCAAGGAATGCGAGATAAAGGGAAAGAACTTTCAAGAGTTATTTTTTTCTGAAAAAAGTGGCGGTAAATGTAGCGCTATTTCCCACATTGTCAGTCACGATGAGCTTGAGGTTGTTTTCGGTTTCCTGAATCACATCATCAGCAAAATTATAAGTGAGCATGTCGTCTTTATATTCGTATTCCATCAAGATAAACTTACCATTGATGGTGGCGCGGAAATCCTTAATGCCAGATTCTGCATCGGTTATTTTGAACTTAAGTTCGTCATAGGTCGACATCCATTTGCCCTCTTTTACATCTACGGGATTTATTTCTGGCGGCGTGTCATCTAAAGCGACGGTGTAGTCTGAAAGTGTTTTTGTACGCGCGATGAGCGTGCTGCCATCTAAATAGGCACCGGTATAATACGGCGTATCATTGTAGCCCACCGAGCCGATGTACAGATGTTCTCTATCTTCCGGCGAGAATCCCGAAGCGTCATAGCGAATAGTGATATTCCGTGCCACTGGGATCATATCTTTGCCCAGATGCAATACATTATCTTTCTGACTCAAATTCAGATAATGCTCGTCAAAAAAAGCTCCCTTCGGAAAATAAACGGAGTATTTTCCTAGCTTTACGGTCAGGGCTTCATTGGGGTGAACAAAATATTGTGTCTTTTTCACCTCGCGAGGCGCCAATATTTCCTGCTTTTTGACACGTATTGGCACTATAACAGATGTTTTATTCCCTTTAAAATCGGAGATTACCATATTATAGACGTAAGATGTACCATCCTCTTTAAGATCAACGACGCCCTTATTAGTCTGCTGAGTGAAAATGCTCAGTGGGTTATTTGGCTCTATAAAAAGTTTTTGCACGCGTTTCTTTTTTGACTCATAGTAGCCATAATCTATCATTCGCTTGACGTAATTGGTTTCAGCAAAAGAAAATTTATCCATTAACACTTCCAGGTTTTTATTTCCGTTAACGAAAGTTTCGATTTTATAAATACCATTTTTATTGGCCGCGCCGTCCTGCATATCCACGGTGGCGATGCCAAAACCTATGGGGCCGTAAGCTTCTATTTTATCGCTCATAAAACTTCCGTCAGCCTGTTTGGTGATACGTAATTTCTGTCTGTACTGCGATTGATTTACCTGACTGCTATCGCCCAATGGGTAAACCATAAGGTCTGAAACAAGAGGGTTCCTGCTGTCTGGCACGTCAAGGCCAAAAAGCATGGGATTCATGGGGCGCTGGCTCGCATCCCGGATTTCAAAATGCAAATGGGGAGCGGTGCTGCCTCCTGTATTTCCGCTGAAAGCGATAATTCCGCCTTGATCCACTTTGAGTTCGCCAGGTTTGGGATACAGTTCAATGTCATAGGTTTCCTGCTCATACTGCTGCGCTTTCACATACGCTTCAATTTCTGGTGAAAAGCGCGATAAATGGGCATAGACGCTCGTATAACCATTGGGATGCTGTACGTACATCGCCTTACCATAGCCATAACGCTGTATCTTGATGCGGCTTACAGTGCCGCTCCCGCTAGCATGCACGGGGATACCTTGCCGATGCTGGGTTTTTATATCAAGACCGCTGTGGAAGTGACTGCCGCGCAGTTCGCCAAAATCACCGGCCAGGATTATAGGGATATTCAAGGGATTATTAAAATAATCTGTAGGTATGTTGTCCTGAGCATGGCCGGCAAGGCTTATTATCAGAATAAGGGAATAAACAATTGTTCTCATCAAAAGCGAATATAACTATTTTTAAAGGCAAAACGAATAGAATGTAGATTGCGTATATTAAGAAGTTGGTTTATAGTACTCAAGTTCAGTGTGAATAGATTTTCTAAACGATTTGCTAAAATTAAATGCGATTATATTGGGATATTCTTGGCCGAATGTTAACTTTGTATGACCAAGTATTGAGAATTGGCCTTAAATGAGTGAGCTTCTAGACCGCATTAATTCCCTGCAAAGTGGCTTGAATAAGTTGGTAAATCAACATCAGGCTCTAAAACGGGAATATAAGGTCCTGGTGATGGAAAATGAGGAACTGAAGGTGGAACGGTCTAAATTTTTGGACAGTTTGGAGGATATTGATGCGAAGTACAGTGCACTCAAAGCGGCAAATGCAATGCTGGGCAGTAAAACATTTAAAAAGGAAACAAAGCTTAAGATAAATACGCTTATTAGGGAAATTGACATGTGTATTGCACATATAGCAGATTAAAGATTTTATGGCAGATGTGCTTAAAATAAAAGTTAGTATTGCAGACCGGGTGTATCCCTTAAATATAAATCCTTCACAGGAAGAGGGATTGCGAAAGGCCGCCAAAGAAATTGAGGTAATGCTTAAAAATTTTGAGCAGAGCTATGCAGTACGTGACAAACAAGATGTGCTTGCCATGTGCGCACTGCAGTTTGCCTCAAAGGCATTACAGCGAGATATTGTAGATTCACAGGATCAAGAGCAGGCCATAAAGCAACTGGAATACCTAGAGCTTATTCTCGCAGAGCAGTTAAGCTGACGTTCTTAGACATTAAACAAAATTAATTACTGCCTACATTGGTTATTTTTTTGGTAAACTCAACATTTATTCTTTAAGAAGGGTGAGTTAGGGTTGTTAAAGCATGCCGTTCCCGATAGTTATCGGGACTACGGAAGCTTGATCAGTCCATTAGCCCTATAGTTATCTTTAAAGGAGTTTATTCAAATCCCAACCGATGTAGGCTTTTTTTATATATATACTTCATGGAAACCAATTTTTATATACTCTTGTTCATAGTCGCGGTGATAGCGCTTTTCATAGGATTTTTAATCGCTAAATTGCTGGAGCGCAACAACGCCTCCCAAATGGTCATCAGGGTCAGGGAAGAAGCTCAGACCATTGTAAAAGAAGCCAATAAGGAAGGAGAATCCATTAAAAAGGATAAAATACTTCAGGCAAAGGAAAAATTCATCGAACTCAAGTCGGAACATGAGAAAGTAATCGTGTCCCGTGATAGAAAGCTCACTGAGGCAGAAAAGCGTGTCAGGGATAAGGAATCGCAACTGGGCAGCGATATCGCAAAAAACAAAAAAACTAAGAAGGAGTATGAAGATAAGCTCAAGGACTACACTGATCGGGTGGAATATCTTGAAAAGCGCACCATAGACATAGATAAACTGCACCAGAGTAAGGTGCAGCAA
>JBDNGW010000573.1:0-3162 GCA_041689735.1 Leeuwenhoekiella sp.
CCCGTTGCTACGTGTTCTTTTGCTTGCCTACTGCGTTGAAAATACTCGTCATAGCTACGGCTATGCCTGCGTTTTTCGCCTTGTGGTCAAACAAAATAACTGCCTATAATTCAGTCACTTTATTTCTTAACAGATCCTTAGGGCTTTTTTGTGTGATGCATTGATATGAGTATAAAAACCATTAAAAACAAAGTTCTTGTTTTTTAGCGTAAAATAGCTCTTCATTAAACTTGAGTCAGCACGTTGTACCTGCGTACACCTTTTCCAAAGTTTGGGACTTTGGAAAAGCAAAGGACGATCTCATGAGACAACCCAGTTGTAATTATTGACTGGTTACTTCATTATTTTTTTGGCAAATGGCTTAACCGAAATCAGACTGATATTTCCATTTAAAAATATTACAATTTAAACCGAACCCCTGCACCAACCGATAGATAACTTACATTTTTAAAACTTTTCCCCAGTGCTTTGGGCACGTCAACGTGCATTCGGTCATAACGATATTCGGGGGATAGGTAGAGCGCAATATTAGGCGTAAACGAATAGGCAAATTCCGGCGTCAGCCAAAGCGTCATTCCGCGATCCGTAAAGCGTACGCTGCCTTTTTGGTTTCGGTAAACAGCACTTCCCACACCGCCCAGAAGCGTTATATCCAGTTTTGGCAGCAGGTTAAAATCATAGCCCAGCGTACCGCCAAATACCCAAATATTGGTTCGGTCATAATTGCCAGTAACCTGTGGATTGCTTACCTCGCCACGCATGAAATTGTAATGAGCGCCCACTGTAAAATGAGGCAGCACATAAGCGCGTAAATTAAGTGCAAAGCCAGGTTTTAGATCAAGCCCGTCGTTTACAAAACTGGATCCCACCGGATTCGCCCAATATATTCCGGCCGAAAAAATACCCGCAGCATTATCAACATTTTCAGTATTTACCTGCGTGCTGTCCTGAGACCAGCTTTGTAGATATAAACTTTAAAAAACCAGATAAATCGTGCTCTTAAAATTCAAAGACATAACGCGTGTTGTATTGATCAATGGGGATGATCATTTGCTCTTCTTTACCGCTGTTCCTGCTAATAGGTGAAAATGGCACTGGAATTTTTAAGGGTTCTATAACCCAATTTCAAATCCTCACTTTCGGGCAAAATCCTTCCACGGCGGGCTTCTTTATTAAAACAACGGGAGCGAAGGGTATCGATTTTTTCTTCTACGAAATAATTTTGGCAATATGCATCCGAAATAGTTAAAGTATAGTTCAGCGTATCCTGCGTTTTTGAAGTGCGATTAACAGCAATCTCCAGAAAAGCAAATTTGGGAAGTGTCACATTGCCCAGATCATAGGCCTTTTGACCCCTTTTGTTATCTTCAATGGAGGATTCCGAAATGTTTTCTTCATTTGTGTAGATTAGTGAAGTATAAAGGGTATCCCGTTCACTTTCCGGATGTATATAAATACTGAAATCGCCCGCATTTGATTCTAGGGAAGTAAAGCTGAAATCCCCGTTTTCATCAGAGGTATTAAAGCCAAGAACGGTGCTGCTACCTCTCGATTCTACGGTAATACCTGAAATGGGAGCCCCGTTATTATCTACAAGATTACCGGTGACCAGCACCCGGCGGTTATCGTCTATGTCATAGCAGCTTTGCAGGAGTAGACATAAAATAAATGCAGTAAGAAGAAAAGTAATTTTTGGCATAAGCTTCATTTTTCTAAAGATGCAAAAAAATTCCTATAATGTTACTTGACAATGCCATAAATTAAAGCATTGTTAATGATAAGTTGTTTATCTTTTCTTACTGAAAAAGTGGGTTTTGTATGATTGGACTATTTAATTTTCTGCTTGTCGCCGGTGCATTACAAGGTTTTATTTTCAATATTTACACTTTTTTATCTCGTAAAAAGATCGAAAAACCGGTTCTTTTCCTCAATTTATTGGTTCTTTTTCTTTCGCTCAACAATCTCCAATCTTGGGTGATGGATGCTTTTTTTACCGAGGCTAGCCTGTTTTATATTAAATATTGCGTTGCGCCCTGGTATGTGCTCATTGTGCCCATGTTTTACGCATTTTTGGTTTATTATCTGGGCATGGAAAAAAAGCGCTGGCCGTTTTTGGTTGTTTCCATCATCATATTTATGCTTGAACTTGGAGCGCGCACCGCTGTTCTGGCCTTGGCATTTAAAGGGGATTTAAATGAAGCTGATCTGGCGCTATATCACACCCTGGAAGACGCGGTGACCTTAATTTATTCCCTTTTCCTGTTGTTCAAATCCATACAGTTACTGTATGGTCATAAGGCTGATTACAGCGAGATACTGACCTACGATAACTTGAAATGGATCAAAAATCTTTTAAAAGTGGGTGGTCTGGTAATCTGTCTTTGGATAGTGGCGGTTGCCCTCAACCTTTTTTCTGAGACCATACGCGCGCCCTACAGTTATTACCCGCTGCGGCTGGGCTCTTCGGTTTTCCTGTACTGGATAGGTTATCAGGGTTTTTTCAGGTATATGATTTTAAAGGATAGGATCTTGATACGCAGCGATCTTCAGGCCACACTCGACGATCATAGGCCCAAAGAGATAAAAAGCACATCTAATCTCGTAAAAATGGAGCAGGAAGAACAGCTCTATACTATCATAAACGCCCGTATCACTGAGGAAGGCTTGTACATGGACCCCAGTCTTGGCCTTGATGTACTTGCCGAAAGTCTAGGTGTAAAAGCGACAAAGGTGTCGCACTTAATCAATACCTATAGCGACTATAATTTTTCCGATCATATTAACCAATTCCGGGTGGCCGAGGCCAAAAAACTGCTTATTCATCCCGATTTTTCGAAATACACCATTATTTCCATAGGTCTGGAATGTGGATTCAACTCAAAATCGACGTTTTATACCGCTTTTAAGAAGTTTACCGGAATGACACCTTCCGCTTGGCGGAAAAAAGAAGGTTCTTCTAAATGAGATTTGTCCGGATTTCTTTGGAAATGGGGATTTGGGACAATTGATTTAAGGTGGTTATTAGTTTTGAAACGTAAATCAAAATTCAAACACCATGAAAATAGTATGCTACTTAATTATTGTATCCATTCTTTTCACCAGTTGTTTCAGCTATAGAAAAACGATTTCCGATCCGGGTGAATTTAAACTTGAAAAACGTTA
>JBDNGW010000574.1:0-3736 GCA_041689735.1 Leeuwenhoekiella sp.
TGAACCCTGCAAACGGTGCTCCTATTACCGTACCTTCTCAGGATATGGTTTTGGGTCTCTATTATATGACCAAATCGCGTAAGAGTACCGAAGATGTTAAAGTGAAAGGTGAGGGAATTACTTTTTACAGTGCCGAGGAAGTTGTTATCGCGCACAATCAAAAAGTTGTTGATATCAATGCCAATATAAAAATAAGGGCTGTTGATTTTAATGCAGAAGGAAAACTCGTTCCACAGATTATTGAAACTACCGTGGGTCGTGTCATCTTTAACGAAAGCGTACCGGAGGAAGCTGGATTTATCAATGAGGTATTGACTAAAAAGACATTGCGTGACGTAATCGCGCGTATCTTAAAGTTGACCAACGTACCACGTACCGCAGAATTTTTGGACAGTATAAAAACCTTGGGCTATACCTTCGCATTCCGCGGTGGATTGTCCTTCTCGCTGGGAGATATTATTATCCCTAAAGAAAAACAAGGTATGATCGACGATGCAAATACGCAGGTTGATGGTATTATGTCCAGCTATAACATGGGGCTTATTACAAATACAGAACGTTACAATCAGGTTATCGATGTATGGACTTCCACAAACGCAACCTTGACCGAACTGGCCATGAAGCGTATACGTGAAGATCAGCAAGGTTTTAACTCGGTATTTATGATGCTTGACTCTGGTGCGAGGGGTTCTAAAGAACAAATTCGCCAGCTAACGGGTATGCGTGGTCTTATGGCCAAGCCGAAAAAATCAAATGATGGTGGTGGTGCGATCATTGAAAACCCGATTCTTTCTAACTTTAAGGAAGGTCTTTCCATTCTTGAGTACTTTATTTCTACTCACGGTGCACGTAAAGGTCTTGCAGATACCGCTCTTAAAACGGCAGATGCAGGGTATTTGACCCGTCGTCTGGTAGACGTTTCTCAAGATGTTATCGTAAATAGTGAAGACTGTGATACCCTACGTGGTGTTGAAGTTTCCGCTTTGAAGAAAAACGAGGAGGTTGTAGAAACACTTGAAGCTAGAATTATAGGTCGTATTGCCTTAAATGACGTGATCAATCCGTTAGATAGCGAGATTATCGTTCATGCAGGTGATGAAATCACAGAAGAAATTGCGGCCGCTATAACTCAGGCTCCTATTGATTCTGTTGAAGTGCGTTCACCGTTGACCTGTGAAGCCAAAAAAGGAATATGCTCTAAATGTTACGGTCGTAACCTCGCTACCAATAGAATGGTGCAGCGTGGTGAGGCAGTAGGCGTTGTCGCTGCTCAATCTATTGGTGAGCCGGGAACACAGCTTACGTTGCGTACCTTCCACGTGGGTGGTATTGCAGGTAACATTTCCGAAGAGAATAAAGTGATCTCCAAGTTTAGCGGTCGTATTGAGATCGAAGACTTAAAAACAGTTGACGGTGAGGACAATGAAGGAAATACTGCACAAATTGTTATTTCACGAACTTCCGAAGCGCGTGTTTTTGATGCCAAAACAGGAATTCTGTTAAGCACAAATAACATTCCTTATGGTTCACAATTGTTCTCTAAAGATGGAGGTAAAGTTGATAAAGGTGCAATTATCTGCCAGTGGGATCCTTATAACGGGGTGATCATTTCAGAATTTGCCGGTAAGATCAAATATGAGAATATCGAACAAGGACTTACCTATCAAGTGGAAACAGATGAGCAGACCGGTTTCCAAGAGAAGGTAATTTCTGAATCACGTAACAAGCGCATGATCCCTACCTTGCAAATTATGGGTAAAAAAGATGAGGTCATCCGTTCGTATAACCTTCCAGTGGGTGCCCACCTGATGGTTGACGATTCTGAAAAAGTAAAAATTGGTAAGATTCTCGTTAAAATACCTCGTAAATCATCTAAAGCTGGTGATATTACCGGTGGACTACCTCGTGTAACTGAATTGTTTGAAGCGCGTAACCCTTCTAATCCTGCTGTAGTAAGTGAGATTGACGGTGTTATTTCCTTCGGAAAAATCAAGCGTGGTAACCGTGAGATCATTGTTGAGTCTAAACTGGGCGATGTGAAAAAATACCTTGTCAAGCTTTCTAACCAAATCTTGGTTCAGGAAAATGACTTTGTACGCGCCGGTATGCCACTTTCTGATGGTTCTGTAACTCCAGAAGACATCCTTGCAATTAAAGGACCATCTGCAGTACAGCAATACTTGGTGAATGAGGTGCAAGAAGTTTATCGTTTACAAGGTGTGAAAATTAACGATAAGCACTTTGAGGTAGTTGTTCGCCAGATGATGCGTAAAGTGCGCATAGGTGATCCTGGAGATACTATTTTCCTGGAAAACCAACTAGTGCACAAAGATGACTTTATGGCTCAGAACGATGAGATTTTCGCAATGAAAGTTGTTGAGGAAGTCGGTGATTCAGAAACCTTAAAAGCGGGACAAATTGTCTCTCCACGCGACCTGAGGGATGAAAATTCCATCTTGCGCAGGGAAGATAAAAATCTTGTTACGGCAAGGGATATTATTGCAGCCACGGCTACTCCTGTATTGCAGGGTATAACCAGAGCGTCATTGCAGACCAAGTCATTCATCTCGGCAGCTTCCTTTCAGGAAACAACTAAGGTGCTTAACGAGGCAGCAGTGAGCGGTAAAATCGATGAGCTGGAAGGCTTAAAGGAAAATGTGATCGTCGGTCATAGAATTCCAGCCGGTACCGGTCTTCGTCACTACGAGAATATAATCGTAGGCAACAAAGAAGAATTGGCGGAACTCGAAGCCGCACGTGAAGAAGTTAATTTTAATTAATTAAGCAAACTAAAAAAGCCATCAACCCCTAAGGTTGGTGGCTTTTTTTATTAATGAAACTCTATTTTGAAAAGTTGCGAAGCAATGAAATCAAAATCGATAGATTAACTTACCGGCAAAAGCAGGCTAATCCCGACCCGATAGCAAGCGGGATCAGCGGATTCACTGATTTAGTAATATCCAAGCTCGCTTCGGAAAGTAAAAAAATATCAATAATCACCTTTTGGATTAGGTCCCAAGGTGGTTTATTTATAAATAAGCAAATAGATTTGGAACGGCGGCTCCGGCAAATTAATCCTGTAGGGAAAACTCCTTAACAAATCAATGCTAAAACACAGTAATGATCATGACAGAAGAAGATAAAAACAAACAGGGGCAAATTAATATAGAGCTTGATGAAGAAATGGCTCAGGGAACTTATTCTAATCTCGCGATCATCAATCATTCCGTATCTGAGTTTGTGGTAGATTTTATCAATATCATGCCCGGAACGCCAAAAAGTAGGGTGAAATCAAGGATTATCCTTACGCCGCAACATGCAAAACGATTGGCTAAGGCCCTTCAGGAAAATGTAAAGCGATTTGAAAAAGCGCACGGGGAGATTAAAGATTATGATAAACAACCTATTCCTCTCAACTTTGGTCCTACGGGCCAAGCCTAACTTTTAAACCCTCATTTTTGAGTGTTTTTTTGCCTTTCGAGTCTGTTTTCAATCGAATAGCCAATTTTTTGATCGCTTTCAGCTGAATAAGTTTTTCAGTACTTGTAAAATGGCTTAATAAAGCATCATCTTATCCCCATTGCAATCTCAATTGTATTAAGGATCTGTTTAGAAATAACCTGCCCATTTCTATGGGTTCTTTTGCCCAGCAACTGCGCCTGCCTTTGCCGGTAGGCAGGTTGAAAATACTCGCCATAGCTACGGCTATGTCTGCGTTTTTCGCCTTGTTGATGAA
>JBDNGW010000575.1:0-5085 GCA_041689735.1 Leeuwenhoekiella sp.
AAACTATAAAATGTATTGAATCGTCTTAAAAAAGATCAATCTAGTAATTGTAATCAACTGAATTTCAATAAATTAAAATATATCAAAAATTAGTATTTGACCCGGTTTTCCAAGAATTGGACTTTTCGGAGTGGACTCAAAAGTTAGAATTCTGAATTCTGAATTCTGAATTCTGAATTATAAAACCTGTACCACCACAGCACAGGAACAGTCCGAAATCGAACACTTTTTAAAATTAAAAAAAATTAAACATTTGGTAATCAATAGTTTATAATCATGGCACTAATTTGTCTATATACTTAATGAAATCAAAATTTTATATGGACATCGCTTTAAAAAAGAAACGCTTTACTACCTCTAGAATACTGTTAATAGGCGGTGCAGTGCTGCTTGTCGCCCTAATTGTTTTTGTGCTCTTCTCCTCTACCGGTAATTCAAAATTGAATGTGGAGACCGAAAGAATCAGCATAAATACGGTAAAAAACGGTGTTTTTCAGGAGAATATACCCGTTAATGGGGTGGTTTTGCCAATTACCACTATTTATCTGGACGCGCTGGAAGGCGGCCGTGTAGAAGAAAAATTTGTCGAGGACGGTGCGATTCTAAAAAAAGGGGATTCCATTTTGCGCCTTTCAAACACAGATTTGGAGCTCACTCTTGTCAATCAGGAAACTTCGGTGTACAACCTGCTCACGCAGATGCAGATTCAAAAAACAGCGGCACGGCAGAATACGATCAACAAACTCAACCAGATGACCGATGTGGAAAATCAGTTTATCGAAGCCAAACGCATCTATGAAATGAACAAAAAACTGTTTGATAAAGGTGTGGTTGCCGAGCAGGTTTATGAGCAATCCAAAAACAGTTACACCTATCAACAAGAGCGCATGGATCTCACCAGACAGATTCTGGGTCAGGATTCCATCGCGGTAGATCAGGAACAGAACCAGTCGCAGCGCTCGTATGCACAAACACAAAGTGCACTGGAACTCATGCGCAAAAAAGTACAGGACCTTGTCGTAAAAGCGCCCGTGGACGGCCAGTTAACTTCGCTTGATGCGGAAATAGGCCAGAGCAAGAACAAAGGCGAACGCCTGGGACAGATCGATGTGCTGAGCGGTTATAAAGTGCGCGTGGATGTGGACGAACATTATATTTCAAGAATCTATACCGGTCAGGAGGGTTCATTCAGCTTTAGCGGCAAGGAATATACACTGATCATCAAAAAGGTATATACACAGGTCAATAACGGTCGTTTTCAGGTAGATATGCAGTTTGAAGACGAAACCCCAGAAGGCATCCGCCGCGGGCAGACACTGCAGATCCGTGTGGCACTCAGCCAAGAAAAACAAGCGCTTTTGATCCCAAAAGGCGGATTTTTCCAACAGACCGGCGGAAACTGGATCTTTAAAGTAAGCGCCGACGGCGAAACGGCCTACAAACAAGATATCCAACTGGGCAGCCAAAACACCGAATATTACGAAGTCCTCAGTGGATTAGAGCCTGAAGATAAGGTTATAACCTCAAGCTATGATAATTATGGAGATGTGCAGGAATTGGTGCTGAAATCCCCCTAGCCCCCGAAGGGGGAATTAGCTACTTGCGGAAGTTCTTGCGGTAGAGGCTGCTTTTAGATTTTCTTAGGAAAGATTAGAGAAGATAGAAAAAAGAGAAAAGAAAAGTGAGCAATGAACAGTAAGCAGTGAACAATGAACAACAAATGATTACACGATTGCACGCTTCAAAATAAAAACGAATTTATACATAACATCCAAACTGCTCCTCCCTTTTGGGGAGGTTGGGAGGGGAAATTCATAATTTAAAATAAATTATCATGACCATAATAATCTTAGAACTCATCACATATTTAAAATATTTAATACTTAGGATCTGTATAGAAATAACCTGCCCGTTTCTACTTGTTCTTTTGCTCGCCCACTGCGTTGAAAATACTCGTCATAGCTACGGCTATGCCTGCGTTTTTCGCCTTGTGGTCGAACAAAATAACTGCCTATAATTCGGTCACTTTATTTCTTAACAGATCCTTAGCGCCTTATGATCACAATTACAGATTTAGAAAAATATTACCGAACTGAAGAGGTACAGACCATTGCGCTCAACAAACTTTCGTTTACTGTGCAGGAAGGCGAATTCGTTGCGATTATGGGTCCGTCGGGATGTGGAAAATCCACCTTGCTCAATATTCTGGGACTGCTTGATGATCCCGATGGCGGAAGTTTCGGGTTTTAATGAACGAAAACGAGCCGATTTAAGAAAGCACAACATTGGTTTTGTGTTTCAGAGTTTCAACCTCATCGACGAACTTACGGTTTTTGAAAACGTGGAGCTCCCGCTCATTTATACCGGAGTGAAAACCGCAGAGCGCAAGGAGCGCGTGGAGGCCGTCCTCGAAAAAATGGGCATCATGCACCGTCGGAAACATTTTCCGCAGCAACTCTCCGGTGGACAGCAACAACGGGTCGCAGTAGCACGTGCTGTGGTAAACCATCCCAAACTCATCCTCGCCGATGAGCCAACCGGAAACCTGGACAGCAGCAACGGCAACGAGGTCATGGATCTCCTTACCGAACTCAATGAGGCCGGAACCACGATCATCATGGTGACCCACAGCGAGCACGATGCAAAATACAGCCACCGAATTATCAGGATGCTGGATGGAGAGAAAGTGACGGAAAATATTCTGGCGGATTTTAAGAGACCTGTTCAAGCCACCTAATTGGTAGTCTTCCTCTCGTCGGAGACAGCAGGGGGGGCGATTACTAAGACGGTATTTGAAATATGGGGCGTTTTCATATTTTTCGACCAGCTATATTTCGAGAACGTTTTAGGTCCTAAATCGCAATTCAAAAAAATAGGGTTTCATTCATCAATCAAAAAATCGAACAATCATGCTTAAGAATTATTTTAGGATCGCATTTAGGAACCTTTGGCGACACCGCGGGTTTTCCGCTTTAAATATCAGCGGTCTGGCTATTGGGATGGCGGCGGGTTTTTTGATCCTGCTCTATGTGGGCTTTGAGCTGAGTTATGACGCGATGCATTCGAAGGGTGATCGTATTTATCGGGTGGTAAGTGATATAAAAACGCCTTCGGAAAAAATTGAGGAAATGGCAGCATGGCCAGTAGGACCAAATCTCAAAAAGGAATTTCCAGAAATTGAGGCTCAAGTGCGGGTTATGAATTGGGAAATGCTAGTACGTAAAGACAACCTTAAATTTAAAGAGTCAAATACCATAGCCGTAGATTCAAGCTTTTTTAAGGTTTTTGATTTTAAGCTATTACAAGGTGACCCTCACCAAGTACTGAAAGCGCCTTTTAGTATTGTTTTATCGCAATCTTTGGCTAAAAAATATTTTGGTGCTGAAAACCCAGTGGGAGAAACTTTAAAGATAACCGAAGATGGTTTAGCGGCAAATGTTACCGGGGTTATGAAGGATTTCCCAGAAAATTCCAGTATCAAGGCAGATATGCTGGTATCGCTGACCACGGTGACTCAAAATCTCAATAAAGGGGTTGACGACCAATGGTTAAACTTCAATCCTTCAGCCTATATACTTTTAAAAAAAGACTCAAATCCTGATAGCCTCAAAGCGAAGTTCTCTGATTTTCTTCAGCGCAACGTAGGAGCCGAAATGAAAAAACTACAACTATTTGTAAGTTTAGACCTTGAGCCATTTACGAACGTATACCTGCGATCTGACCGCGGCGGATTGGTCACCGGGAGCATTAGCAATGTTTATATATTTTCGATTATCGGTCTTTTCATCTTGCTTATTGCAAGTATCAATTTTATAAACCTTTCCACAGCACGTTCGGTAGAGCGTGCCAAAGAGGTAGGCATACGAAAGGTCGTGGGTGCGCGTAAAAATCAACTGGCTCTTCAGTTTATCGGAGAATCGGTTATCCTTTGTATCATTGCGTTTGTGTTGGCGGCCGTGCTTACGGCAATTGCCCTTCCCTATTTTAATACCCTTGCGGGGAAGACCGTGAGCATGGGTATTTTTTCAAACCTGAGAAATATCGGTTATCTTTTTCTCATTTCAGTGAGTATAGGCATACTGGCAGGTATTTATCCAGCGATCGTTCTTTCGTCTTTTAAACCTAAAAGTGTTTTAAAAGGCCGATTTTCTACAGGAAATAAAGGAGGTTTCTTACGAAAGGGACTTGTTATTGCCCAGTTTTCCATTTCCATAGCGCTTATTATTGGCACGATTATCATCTACAACCAAATGCAGTTTATGCGTAATCAGGATCTTGGTTTTAACAAAGAGCAGAAACTGGTGCTGCAAAGCAAAGCAGATGATTCTCAAAAAGCGCTGACAGAAGTACTTGCTGCCCTCCCCGGTGTAAAATCCACCGCTTTGGGATCCAGCATACCGGGTGCGCTAAATAACACGGCATATTCTGAAATCGAAAATAAAAACGGAGACCTCCAGGTAGCCAATTTGGATCTCTATTTCGTCAATGAGGATTACATCCCGGGATTTGGGTTAAAAGTGGTTGCTGGTCGCCCATTTTCGCGGGATTTTGCGACAGATTCCACGCAGGCGATGGTGGTCAATGAAAAGACCGTCCAGCTTTTGGGCTATGCAAAACCCCAAGATGCCATTGGGGCACATTTTAAACAATGGGGACGCGAGGGACAGATCATTGGGGTTGTAAAGAATTTTCATTTTAAATCCCTGCAGCAAGAGATCAAGCCGCTAACGATGCGCTTAGATCCACAAAAGACCACTATCATAGCCGTAAAAATAAGCCCCAAAGATGTTTCCAAAACCATTTCGTCCATTAAGGAGGCCTGGCAATCCTTTGCTCCTAAAGAACCTTTTCACTACTATTTCCTCGATGAATTCTTTGACCGTCAATACCGCGCCGAAGAACGCTTTGGCAACCTCTTCCTCAATTTTGCCGCACTCGCGATTTTTATTTCTTGTTTGGGACTTTTGGGATTAGCGGCCTACAGTACGGTGCAGCGCAGACGCGAAATTGGTATCCGCAAGATAATTGGCGCAAGCGTACCGGGAATCGTTAACCTGCTTTCCAAAGAATTTATAATCCTTGTTG
>JBDNGW010000576.1:0-2746 GCA_041689735.1 Leeuwenhoekiella sp.
GGCAAGCTCACTCAGCAGATAATCGGTCACATAAATAGCGGCCGATTCTCGGGTATCGTTGGTATCTTTTTTGAATGCCCAGCCCATTATCGCGATTTTTTTGCCCGATACGGTATTAAAAAGTGTACGCACGATACGCTCTGCAAAACGTTTTTTCTGGTGGTCGTTCATAATGATCACCTGTTCCCAATAATCTGCCACTTTATGAAGTCCGTAGGTTTTTGCGATGTATACCAAATTGAGAATATCTTTCTGAAAACAAGATCCTCCGAAACCAACGGAAGCCTTTAAAAACTTAGATCCTATCCGGGAGTCTGAGCCTATTGCACGAGCAACTTCTGAGACATCCGCGCCGGTAACCTCACAGAGTTCTGAAAGGGCATTTATGGAAGAAACACGCTGGGCGAGAAAGGCATTTGCGGTTAATTTAGAAAGCTCTGAGGACCATACGTTTGTGGTTAGTATGCGTTCTGTGGGCAGCCAGTTGGCATAAATATCCACAAGTGCTTGTTTTGCCCTTTTTCCACGTGGGGTATCGTCGCCCCCTATAAGCACGCGGTCTGAATTAAAAAGATCTTCTATCGCAGTGCCTTCAGCAAGAAATTCTGGATTGGATAATATATCATACTCTACTCCATTCCCCGTATTATCCAGAATGCTGCGCAAGGCCTCTGCGGTACGTACGGGTAGTGTTGATTTTTCTACAATAATCTTATTTGTGGTTGCAACGGCCGCAATCTGCCGCGCGCAAAGCTCAATGTTCTTTAAGTCGGCTGCCATTCCCTTCCCTATGCCGTAGGTTTTTGTGGGCGTGTTTACAGATATAAAAATCATTTCGGCCTCGTCAATGGCTTTATTTACTTCAGTTGAAAAAAATAGGTTTCTGCCCCTGGCTTCTTTGACCACATCGGCAAGGCCCGGTTCATAAACCGGCAGTTTGTTAAGATCGGCAGCATTCCATGCCGCAATACGCTGCTCATTTATATCTACCACGGTCACCTTTATGTGCGGGCACTTTTGTGCTATTACAGACATAGTGGGCCCTCCTACATATCCTGCTCCAATACAGCAAATATTGCGTATTTCCATTCTTTGGTCATTTTATTAGTTGGGCAAATATAATATCCTTAAACATTAAATTCTAGTGGAGTGGGGACAAATACCAAGACTATTTAAATAGAGCTGTGTGGTCTGTAATTTAGTACAATAATAAAAAAGAGCATAATCCATTGACATACGGCTGGTTTTAAATATTTTTTGAAAATCCGCAAAGTGTCTTATATGGCGTGTTATACTTTCCCGAAAGCCATCTGATTTTATTACCTTCCTAGCCGTTTTTTGACCATTTTAATCAGTTTTTGGGCGTTTCCCTGCGGGTCGGGCTTTACGTTGCAATCTTTTTGCTCGTCCCTCTCAAAAAGGATTTCCACTTCAATCCCTAACGCGAGATTCGTTTTTATTGAATAGGCTTGGTCTTGATCGGTTTATAGCGTTTTTTTAGTGGATCAAGCCTCCATCTGAAAAGGGTAGGTAGGTTCAGCATTACTGAAATTACTTTTAAAACTAAAAACGGATATACAAAATATTTTCAAAAAGTTTTACACCTTCCTATTTTTGTCTATCAGATCTGAAAGACTTTTTTCCCAATCAGGGATTTGAAAATCAAAGGTTTTGCTGAATTTATTCACATTGAGAACACTGTAGGAGGGGCGTTTAGCAAGTGTGGGAAAAGTAGCTGAAGCAACAGGAACAACCGTAGTGTTTATTTTTTTTAGGCGAAAAATCTCAAGGGCGAAACCATACCAGGTGGTATTGCCACTGTTGCCAAAATGATAGATCCCAGAAGGAGCATTTTTAGTGTTATTGCTAAGGGCAGCTGCAATTATTTTTAGGATCCCCAGCGCAAGATCATTGGCATTGGTGGGACAGCCTTGTTGGTCATTTACCACCTGCAACGTATCCTTTTCATTGGCAAGGCGCTGTATCGTTCTATAAAAATTATGGCCATATTCACTATAGAGCCACGAGGTACGTAGAATGTAGAACTGCTTTAGACCACTCTTTATAAGTGCTTCTTCACCCGCATATTTTGAGGCGCCATAAACGGTTTGTGGATTGGTTCTATCTTCTTCTTTATACGGCGTGTTTCCATTTCCATCAAAAACATAATCTGTGGAAATATGAATAAGCAACGCCCCAGAATTCTTACAGGCCTCGGCAAGTGATTTTACGGCTTCGCTGTTTATTGAAAATGCGAGATCGCGTTCGTCTTCGGCGCGATCTACTTGTGTGTAGGCGGCGGTATTAACTACTATTTGAGGCTTGAAGTCTGCGAATAGTGTTTCTATAGCTGCTGCGTTGGAAATATCAAGCTCTTTTCTGCTTACGAATAGAAATACATCAGCAGTATTTTTGGGAAGTTGTTTTTTAAGGCATTGCGCCAATTGGCCCCCGCCCCCGGTAATTAAAATTCTTTTCCCCTTACTTTCCATAGAGCTTTTCTACTATCGTTTCAAAGTCCAATCCTAGTTTATCTTTTGCTGAAAGAATATAATCTCCACTGACGACCGGCCAGTCTATGGCTACTTTTGCATCTTTATAATGTAGGGTTACTTCCGCAGATTTTTTATAGTAATTGTCACAGCTATATATAATAGTGGTTTCTGGCTGAAGCACCAAAAAGCCATGGGCAAAATGACGTGGCACAAAAAGTTGTCTATTATTCTTACCACTGAGCAAAACCGTA
>JBDNGW010000577.1:0-2215 GCA_041689735.1 Leeuwenhoekiella sp.
AAAATAACTGCCTATAATTCGGTCACTTTATTTCTAAACAGATCCTAAGGGCAGCGCCGAGCGAATCACTCAAAAAGGGAAAATAGCAATTATCTATTCTCAGGACAAAGATGCCAGGGAATATGCGCGATATATAAAATATTTACAGCATAAAAATTATCTGGGCAATGAGGTTGAATATCTTGAACTGGAAGATGTACAAGGAGTAGTTGGCCTCAAGGCGATTCGTATAAATGTGCTTTATTCACATAGCTTACCAATAAAAGATGCAGGAGATTCTATTACCTATGCCGATCTCATGCAAGTTTTAGATTAACCAGAAAGCCACGATAAAAGCAATTACTGAAATAATTATACCCACCATAAAAACGGTATATGTTTTTCTGAGCAACATATACTTTTTGTTCAAGACGACGCCTAGGAGCCATAAATCTTTTGTGAGTGCCTCATAGATGTAGTCCTTATCATAAATAATCTCATTCATTGCCCATAAATATTGATCGTAAGGCATTTTATGAAAATTACCAAAAAACAGGATATTCACTTGTTTTTTCTTCACTTGTTCCCGGGTAAATTCTCCACTTGTAACATTAGGCCGCGTGGAAAGTATAGAAAGGATGATGGAAGCTACGCTGAAAAGCACCATTATGAGCGTTGGGATCATTAGATGGCGGTTACTGGGTGCGTCAAGTTTTGGGATGACATTAGAAAGCGACAGTGAGATTATAATCGCATTTACTGAAAGTAGTATATTTGCTTTAGTATCTGCAATATCACTCAGTTTGATATGATTGCGCAGCGTTGTCCTGTATAATGTTTGCACCCCACGATCTGGACTCTGGTCTTTGTACTTGATTTTCAGCTTCGCCTTGACCTCTTCTTTTTCGTATTTTCTTTTCTTCTTTTTCTCCTTTTTAAGGAGATCTATAAGATTGGTATCCTTTTGTAATTTCCAGTGTTGGGCGGCATAATCTGTATAAAAACAATGTTTTTGAATAAACATCTCTACATTTTTATCACGCCATTCTGACGCGCTGTATTCCGCAACATCCGTTAATTTAAGTTCTTGTCTTAAAAATTCACTGGTTTCACTAAAATAGTCCTTAGCAAAATGGGATGAATCTGCATCTTTGATTATTTGCTGTAAATCGGTTTCCGGCTGGCGATCCATTTTTGTGGCGAGGATCAAATTTTCTACAAGATCAATGGTCTCTTTATCCACCTTTTTTTCTTTCAGGAAATCCCTTGCAATTTGAGTGCTTATTTCTTCGTGACCTTCGCGCTGCTTGGTATATCCTGTGTCGTGTAGCCAGGCCGCAAGTACAAGCGCTTCTTCCTGTTTAACAATTATTTCAGAATTCTCAGCAATTTCTTTAGTACTTTTAACCACTCTAACAGTGTGGTTATAGTTGTGGTAGAGATAGGTATTCGGTAATTTTTCCTTGAATAACCTTAAAACAAATTTTTGTGTATCCCGTTCCAAATCTGAAGAAATAAGCATATTTTCTTGCTTATCTTCGAGATTCTTTTCAACAACTTCAGCCATAACATGTATAATTACAGATGAAAAGTACAAAAAAAATCCCAATCGATTTTAGATGCTAAAAAATAACATACTTCTTACAGTTTTTGCACTATTGTTCCTTTCTTCTTGTGCAACTTTTGATGCTCAATACAGAGAAGGAGTTTTACAAGATTCTTTTCCTTCCACAAAAAAAATTGATAAAACTTTTTATCTTGTTGGTGATGCAGGTTTTTCCCTCGCCGGTGAGAGCACTATCGCGTTGCGCACCTTTGGCAATTATTTAAAGGAAAACGGTTCAAAGGGTGATTATACGATTTTTCTGGGCGATAATATTTATCCCGAAGGAATGCCCGAAAAAGGGGAGAAGTATAGGGAGATCTCTGAGCACCGCCTTGATGTCCAGTATGAATCTACTGAAGGTTTTGAAGGGGAAACCTTTATTATTCCTGGCAACCACGACTGGTATAATAAAGGCTTGCTGGGCCTAATACGCCAGCAGGATTATCTCAATAGTAAATTTAATGATGAGACCGTTTTTCAGCCTCGCAATGGTTGCCCGTTGGTTTCTTATGACGTCAACGATAATGTGCATTTAATCATTATAGATTCACAGTGGTACCTTGAGGACTGGAACCAGAATCCAACGATAAACGCTCAATGTACGATAAAGGACAGAGAACGTTTTTTTCT
>JBDNGW010000578.1:0-5641 GCA_041689735.1 Leeuwenhoekiella sp.
ATTAATCTAAGCTGGCCACTAATAGGTCAAGGTTCTGAAATATTTTGGGAAGGTGAATGGGCACTTAGGATCTGTTAAGAAATAAAGTGACCGAATTATAGGCAGTTATTTTGTTTGACCACAAGGCGAAAAAACGCAGGCATAGCCGTAGCTATGACGAGTATTTTCAACCTGCCTACCGGCAAAGGCAGGCGCAGTGGGCGAGCAAAAGAACAAGTAGAAACGGGCAGGTTATTTCTTAACAGATCCTTAGGAAAGGAGACAAAACTGTACTGTTTTCAAAGAATAATGATTTTCGAGTCTATAAGCTGCTATTGCAGAGTCATTGTGGTGAGGAAGAGGCTGCCTTTATTGATATTAAGGCAGACGATTCCGGTAATTGCGAATACTAATGCAATATTTCAGCCTATTATTGGAAGCTGGATCGATGGTTTTAGAGCAGAATACGGCGCACTGGAAATCACAAGTGACCAGTAGGAACTTACTGTCGGACGGGAAACATTGCAACAAATGACCATATTCCCAGCCATTCTGATCATTTTATTCATGATATTTTATTTCTGGAAAGGTAACCCTAGAAAAACTCCGAAAGTGTCGATAGATTGATTTTTCAAAAGAATATGAAACTTCATTTGAATATTTTTTTTCAAGCATAAAGTATACTGCTGTTTCTGACAGTATCAAATCAAGGCTCTTAAGATACATGCTTTTTCCACGAAGATTTCCGTTGTGTTGTCCCTCAATTTGAAACTAATTTTAGCGTGTATCATTTTCAAATAAGCTGTATGTATTTTATCAATACGCTCCAGAGGGAATTGCCAGACAATTAAGGATTTCGTCTCGAGAGAACTTAACTGCTGAAAGACAATGGTTTTTCAAGATAAAGTGAAATACATGACAGTACAGGATAGTTTTATAAAGATATCATATGGGTCTATGTCAAATATAGTGGGTAGTCGAATTTGAGTTTGCCACAGATGAAGTAAATCATATTGATAAAATTCTTTGCGTTTCTATAGCCTCTGGCTTTTTTTTGCCAGCTGTATTTTAGAATTCAACCCCTCCAGTATGCCGTTGTTTATCCTGCTTTCAATGTAGTTTATGATACCTGTCCAATGTGCCCTTACGGTATTGGCTGCTTTTACGAAGGGCTGGATATTTGATTCATCGACCAGGTCGCACCAAAATGCGAGATACCCTTCTGCCTCCTCCCTGTCCCTTATGTCCCAGAACTCCATAAAGAGCTGTTTGAGCCTGTAGCCCTCACCCAGTTTTGGATAATATTCAACAAGCAGGTCTCTCTCGTCCTGAAGCCTTGGCTTCAGTCTGTCCTTCAGCAGGGTATACTTATGTCCCTTTAGCCGTTGGTTGCCCTGGCGCTCCAGCTTTCTGAGTTCATCCATTGCCCTGTTGACCTCCTTGACCACGTGGAACTTGTCAAAGGTTACCGAGGCCTGGGGTAGATGATCCCTACAACCAGCTATAAAGGCGGGCGACATATCGATGCACACCTGTTTTATATTTTCCATTTCTACCTGTTTGTCATTAAGGTACTCTACACTCTTTCTTATACATCCAGAATCCTTTCCCTCACAGGCAAAGAGGACCCTGCGCTGTTTCAGGTCGACCATAGTGGTCACATAGTTGTGGCCCTTCTTGGTCGAGGTCTCGTCAAAGCCCAACTGTTCAGGATCCTCTATCTCATCATCACTGTGCGCCCTTGATATCCAATAGTTGAAGACAGTCCATAGGCGGTTGGGATATACCCCCACTATCTTGGCGGCCTTGTTGACTGGCATCTCGTTCTCGATCAACAAGAGGGAAAACGCTTCAAAAAGAAGGGTGAAGCCGCTGTTGGGGCGAGACCAGGGAACATCTTGGTTCTTTATGCTGCCATCTGCCTCTTTGATCCTCGGCACTCTGGCATGGAGATAACAGTTGTGCTGAAAAAAATTCAAGTGCTGTCAGGAGCGTTCAACAGTATCGTGGGCAGTGGACTGTGAGCCATCCTGGGAGCTGAACTTGTGACCCTTGGTAAAACCAAGGTAAATGTCAAGGCGAGAACCAGAGCTGTTGAACTTGATGTCCTTGATAAACCAGGGCTGCTCTAGACCAAGTGCAACTGTGAAAATTTCTTGTGAGTTCATAGTGAACAAAACTACCCAATTTTGACTTACCCACTACAAACAACATAGACCCTATCATATTAAGTTTGAATCCAAGGAATGTTAAACTTTCAAATAAAAATTATCAAAGGAAGTTTCTTTTCTGCAATGCAATACCAGATCCCCCCCCCCTGTTTTAGCTAATTCTATTTTGAAATAGAACTACTTTTTCTTGATTAAATCTTTTGAATCCTTTAGTTCGTGGTGGTTTTGTAAAAAAAATATGGATGAAAATTTTAGTGGTAACCTTTTATTTTTAAACGAATTAGACCCAATTCAACTGAATAAGAAATGAAGATATAATAAACAGGGAAAAATCTTCTTGAGGAATAAAAAAATGTAGAAACAGGATAGTACAGGATGAGCCCATAAGAATATATAGATACTTTTATCAAAATTACATTAATATAAACAAAAAAATTATGAGATTTAAAGTACAAAAAAGGATATTCTTTTATTTCCTAATGTCGGTCGCCATGTTTTCTTTTGGTTTCACCTATGCCCAGGAGACGGTATCAGGTACCGTAATTGATGAAAATGGGCCTGTCCCTGGGGCAAATGTGATCGTACAGGGCACAAGTAATGGAGCTCAGACGGATTTTGATGGAAATTTCACCTTGCAGAATGTTGCACCAGGTGCAGTTCTTCAAGTGAGTTTTATTGGGTACCAAATCCAAGAAATACCTGTTGATGGGCGGGAAACAATAAATGTCACGCTGCAAAATGACCAGGAATCTTTGGACGAAGTTGTAGTGATAGGGTATGGCACACAGAAAAAAAGTGACCTTACCGGTGCGATAAGTTCCGTAAAATCGGCAGAATTGGCTGAAAGACCTTCAGCCTCACTAAATCAGAGCTTAGCAGGTAGGATGGCCGGCGTAAATGTAACGTCTGGTTCAGGGCGACCAGGGGGGAGATCCGTAGTTCGAATACGAGGTAATACATCGATCAGTATCACAAATACGCCGCTCTATGTGATAGACGGGGTTATCCTGAACGTAGCCAGTCTTCCGAATGGCAGCACCCCTATTGACTACCTTAATCCTAATGGTATTGAATCTATCGAAGTTTTAAAAGATGCCTCTGCAACGGCCATTTATGGAGCACGTGGTGCCAATGGCGTTATACTGGTAACCACTAAAAGAGGAACGACTTCAGGGGCCACCCATCTTAACTACGATGCAGATTTTAGCTTGGGAACATTACCTGAGAAACGCGAACTTTTAAATTCAGAAGAGTTTTTACGTGTTGAGGAGATTGCTTATGCCAATGCTGAAAAATTCGATCCAAATGGATGGGCTGGAGGAAGATATACAGATCCTAGACTTAAAAGAACCGATCCACGGCTTTTTGATGCAGATGGCAACCCGTTGTACAATACCGATTGGCAAGATGAAGCCATTAGGGCCGCTTTCACCCAAAACCACCAGCTGTCTCTTAGAGGGGGTGACAAAGAAGGCAACTATGGTTTGTTTATGGGTTTTCGTAACGAAGAAGGTCTCATTGTAGAATCATGGCTGAAGCGTTTTTCAAGTAGATTTACTCTGGATACGGAAATCACCCCTTGGCTTAGGGTAGGGGGCAGCCTGAGCTATAATGATCAAAATGAAAAGCAAGTCGACCAACTTGGAGGTGGTGGTATCACCACTATGCGTCAAGTATTTGAAGCGTTGCCTATCATTCCGGTGCGCTACCCTGATGGAAGCTGGGGGTCGAATATCGACTATCCTGGTATGGAAGGCGGTGCTAACCCTGTGGCTGTGGCCAATGATAGAAGGTATTTTCTCAAAACCCAGACCGTATTGGGCAACGTCTATAGTAACATCAGCTTTAACAAAAACCTCCAATTAAGAACGACCTTAGGAGCCAATATCATTAATCAACGAAATGACTATTATGGAGGCCGAGATTTACGATTTATCGGAGCGCCAGATGGTGTTGCTTCAGTTACCAACACCCGCTATAATTCATGGCAGTTTGAAAATTACTTGACCTATACCAAAGATTTTGAGAACGAGCATTCGTTGACCGCTATGTTAGGGCTTTCTTGGCAACATGTTGATACATTTGGTGCAACTGCATCAACAAGAGGTTTTGCTGACGATTTTTACGGCTTTAACAATCTTGGCGCCGGATCTAATCCACAAACACCCTCTTCTAACCGAACGGCCTATGGGCTTAATTCCTATTTTGGACGAGTCAATTATGACTATAAAAGCAAATATTTATTTACCCTGACCGGAAGAGCGGATGGCTCTTCCAAATTTGGACCGCAAAATCAGTTTGCCTTTTTTCCCTCAGCAGCATTGGGATGGCGCGTTTCAGAAGAAGATTTTCTAAAACAAAATGAATCGATTTCCAATTTAAAGCTAAGGGGTAGTTACGGGGCAACAGGTAACTCAGAGATTCCAGCATATAGTGCTCTAGCGCTATTACAAGGTGGAACAGTAATTTTCAATGGTGATCGGGTGGCCTATACTGCCGCACAAAGGATGGTCAATGCAGATTTGAAATGGGAAAAAACCAAACAAGTAGACGTAGGACTGGAATTGGGTCTTTTTAACAACCGTATTGCCTTAGAGGTCGATTTTTACCGAAAATTGACTTCCGATATGTTACTGAATGCACCGGTGCCCTCTTCAAGTGGTTTTACCAATGTGTTTAGAAATGTTGGTAGCATGGAAAATAAGGGTATTGAAATCAACCTGAATACCGTTAATTTTAACGGAGAAAATTTTGGGTGGGATTCCGGCTTCAATATTTCAATTAATAAAAATAAGGTACTTGCCTTATCTGGGGGATCTGATATCTTCTTGGGATCAACACTAATTCGGGTCGGAGAGCCTGTTGGCACTTTCTTCGGCTTAATCGACGAGGGTACCTGGAATACAGGTGAGGCGGATCAAGCAGCTAGATATGATAGGCTACCAGGTGATATCAAGTATCGTGACCTTAATGATGACGGTGCTATAAATAGTGATGATCGGGTCATAATCGGTAAGGGAATTCCCGATGGCTTCGGCACCTTTACGAATACCTTTAGGTACGGCAACCTTGAGCTTTTGGTCGATCTACAATTTCAATATGGAAACAGTCTTATGTTTCGCGATGAACATTCGGGCGAAGACAGGCAGACCATAGCCAACAGCTTTAAGACGGTATTAAATGTTTGGACACCAGAAAATCAAGATACGGATATTGCACAAATTAGGCCAATAGCAGCTGGTTACGACACCAATAACGATTCGGGGAAATTGAAAGATGCTTCCTTTTTAAGGGGACGTAACCTTATGCTGTCCTATACCTTTAAGCCTGATTTGGTCCAGCGTTTAAACTTAAATCGCATTAGGTTATATGCCTCCGTACAGAACTTTTTCGTAGTCACGAAATTTCCTGGATACGATCCCGAAAGTTCAAATGGTGGTGGAGCGTTCGATCAAGGTTTTTCCCTATACGATTATCCAAGGCCTCGGGTA
>JBDNGW010000579.1:0-2640 GCA_041689735.1 Leeuwenhoekiella sp.
ACGTTAAGCAGTTGGGCACAAATTAATCTGGATTATCAAAAACCTCCCAAAGAAATCCTCGAACTCGTAGATGTGCAGCGTGCACCCAATGTGGTCATGAACACCGATGGCGACCTCATGCTCCTACTCTACCGTGACAGTTACAAAACCATCGCCGAACTTTCAGAAGAAGAATTGCGCCTGGGCGGTCTGCGAATAGACCCGAAAACGAATATAGGCAGCCGGACGACCTATTATAATGACGTTAAGATCAAAAAAGTGGATGGTGACGGCATTATGGACGTGAGCGGACTACCGGAAAACCCGCGTTTGAGCAACTTTTCCTGGTCTCCCGATGATACAAAAATGGCACTGACCAACACAGTAGATACCGGTGTGGAAATCTGGATTCTGGATATTGCTACCGCGAAAGTAAAAAAAATCACTGAGCCCACCGTAAATGCAAATATGGGCAATCCCATAAACTGGTTTAAGGATGGCAAAAGTCTGCTTGTAAATTTTATTCCCACCGATCGCAAAGAACTCATCAATACCGCAGAGGCTGTACCAACTGGTCCCACGATTTCGGTAAGCGACGGCGCAAAAGCGCAGAACAGGACCTATCAAGATCTATTGCAAACGCCCAATGATGAATACAATTTTGAGCAATTGGCAAAAGCTTCCGTAAAAAAAGTAAGTCTGGCTGGCGAAACGAGCGACTGGCTTCCATCTGCGATGGTAAGTGATGTGCGCTTTTCGCCAGATGGCAATTATGTAATGGTGAGCACACTGCAAAAACCATTTTCTTATTTGGTACCGTACAGCCGTTTTCCGGAAACCACGACAATTTATAAAAAGGATGGGCAGAAGGTCAAAACCGTAAATGAAGTACCGCTAATTGAAGATCTTCCTCAGGGTTTTATGTCGGCTCGCAAGGGAAAGCGTTCCATGCAATGGCGCGACGATCAGCCTTCAACTTTAGTCTGGGCAGAAGTGCTTGACGAAGGCGATCCCGAGGTGGATGTGCCTTTCCGCGATCAGATATTTGAACAAAAAGCACCCTTTTCGGCTACGCCAAAAAAGCTTTTCAAGACCATAAACCGTTTCAGTGGTATTTTATGGGGCGATAAAAACACTGCGATTGCTTATGATTATTGGTGGAATACCAGAAATACCAAAACCTACATTTTCGACCCTTCAAAAGAGGATGCAAAACCTGAAATTATTTTTGACCGTAGTTATCAGGATACCTACAGCGACCCGGGGGATTTTGTGACGAGAGAGAATGAATTTGGCAAGGACATTCTGGAAATGATAGACGGCAAAGCCTTTCTCATTGGTAAGGGTTTTAGTGATCGCGGGCAGTTTCCGTTTATCGATGCGATGGATTTGAAGACCAAAAATAAAGAACGCTTGTACGAATCTGAATATACCGACAAGCTGGAAAATCTCATGGAAGCCATCGACATGAAAAAAGGGGAACTACTGGTGCGTATAGAAGCGCCCACTGAATATCCCAATTATTACCTCAGAAACATAAAAAACGGGGATTTAAAGCAAATAACCGATTTTAAAAATCCGTTTAAAAGCATACAGGATGTGCATAAAGAGGTCATTACATACAAACGCGATGACGGCCTGGAACTTTCGGGAACGCTGTTTCTGCCCGTGGGCTACGATATGGAAAAGAAAGAAAAAATGCCCATGATCCTCTGGGCGTATCCTACCGAATATAAGGATAAGAACAGCGCCGCACAGGTGACCTCAAATCCCAATGAATTTACTTATCCCTATTATGGATCTATGGTGTACTGGGTAAACCGGGGTTATGTCGTGCTCGATGATGCATCTTTTCCCATTGTGGGCGAAGGCGACACCCAGCCCAACGATACCTTTATCAAACAACTGGTAGCCAATGGAAAAGCAGCAATTGATGCCGTGGATTCGCTGGGTTATATAGACCGAAATAAAGTTGCGGTGGGCGGACATTCCTACGGTGCTTTTATGACAGCCAACTTGCTATCGCATTCTGACCTGTTTGCTGCCGGTATTGCAAGAAGTGGTGCTTATAACAGAACACTTACCCCTTTCGGTTTTCAAAGTGAGGAGCGTAACTACTGGGAAGCGCCAGAGGTTTACTATGAAATGTCCCCGTTTATGCACGCTGACAAAATGAAAACTCCGCTGCTCCTGGTGCACGGGGTGGCAGATAACAATTCGGGCACGTATCCGTTGCAGAGCGAGCGCTATTTTAATGCATTAAAAGGACTGGGAGCCATTGCAAGACTGGTAATGTTACCCAAGGAAAGCCACGGTTATGCCGCCAAGGAATCCATATTGCACATGCTCTGGGAACAGGATCAATGGCTGGAGAAATATGTAAAAAATCGGGATATGAAAGAAATCAAAAAGGAGGAAAATCAGCTAAAGAACTAGCTTATTTACAGATATAGCACTAAAATCCTCCCATGGTCAGACTAAAGGAATATATTCCAAATTTTTTGTTGCCTCAATCACTCATAGGATCTGTATAGAAATAACCTGCCCGTTTCTACTTGTTCTTTTGCTCGCCCACTGCGTTGAAAATACTCGTCATAGCTACGGCTATGCCTGCGTTTTTCGCCTTGTGGTCAAACAAAATAACTGCCTATAATTCGGTCA
>JBDNGW010000580.1:0-7580 GCA_041689735.1 Leeuwenhoekiella sp.
AGTTGATAAATGAAATAAATGACTGGACGGAAAACCGAAATGAGGTAAAGAAAAAAATATATTGGAAGTTCACAAAGCAAGATGCTGATGAGAAATTGGCTAAACATTATGTTGCATAATTAACTTGACGCTACACTAGGGGGATTTCTTCTTAAAAACAGGCAATAACTTAGTAGAAACCTCGCCAAAACCAATCCGTACACCATTTTTTTCTGAATAACCGCGCATAATAACCGTGTCATTATCTTCAATAAATTTGCGGTCACCACCTTCATTTAATTTTATGGGTTTTGAACCTCTCCAGCTCAGTTCTAGCATAGAACCATAAGAATCTGGTGTGGGGCCGGAAATCGTGCCGCTACCCATCATATCACCAGAATTTACCGGGCAACCGCTAATGGTATGATGCGCCAGTTGCTGGTTCATGTTCCAGTACATATGTTTGAAGTTGGAGCGTGTAACCACTGTTTCAGCTTTACCTTCGGGCTGTATGGCCACTTCCAGGTTAATATCGTAATTTTTCTTTCCTTTATAGTTTAAGTAGGGCAGGAGTTCTTTTTCAGGTTTCGGGCCTTCGACCTTAAAGGGTTCTAGTGCATCAAGAGTCACGATCCAGCAAGACATGGAGGAGGCGAAATTTTTAGCCAAAAAGGGGCCCAATGGCACATATTCCCATTTCTGAATGTCGCGGGCGCTCCAGTCATTAAATAGGACGAGGCCAAAAATATAATCGTCAGCTTCGGCAACGGGAATGGGTTGACCCAGTTCGTTAGCATCTGTGGTGATAAAGACCATTTCAAGCTCAAAATCTACTGAACGCGAAGGGCCTAGAATAGGTACAGTGGCGCCATTGGGCAATTTTTGACCCTGTGGGCGATGTACGGGAATACCAGAAGGAATTATGGAACTGCTCCTGCCATGGTACGCAACTGGCATATGCAACCAGTTGGGAAGTAGCGCGTTATCTTTATCCCGAAAGATTTTGCCAACGTTGGTTGCATGTTCTCTGGAGGAGTAAAAATCAGTGTAATCACCTATCTGTACGGGCAGTTGCATTTCAATCTCATCAAGGTTGAAAATAACCCGGTCCCGGTGTTCTTGATTATCGCGCAGCTGTGCATTGCCTTCCTCAAAAATGGTTGAAATACGGTTGCGCACCAGTCTCCAGGTCTTTCGGCCATCAGCTATAAAATCATTGAGTGTATCTTGTAAAAAGATGTCATCGGTAAGCGGGATCCCTTCAAAATATCCAAGCTGGTGCAATGCGCCCAGATCTACGGCATAGTCACCTATACGGGTACCTATGGTAATGATGTCGTCCCGAGTTAAAAACACGCCAAAAGGAATGTTCTGAATGGGAAAATCAGTATTTTTTGAGGTATCCAGCCAGGTTTTACGTTTTGGATCGTTTGTCTTGGAAGGCATATAATCTTGATGATTTGTTAGTAAATGTTGCTTTCAAATATAGAATTAAAATAGTACTAACCACATGTAATCCTTACTTTTGAACCTAATTTAACAAACTTTAATAGAATGCAACGGGACACCCAGATTTTCGATTTGATTTCAGAAGAAAAAAAGCGGCAACTCAATGGTTTAGAGCTTATTGCCTCAGAAAATTTTGTAAGTGAGCAGGTTATGGAAGCCGCGGGCTCCGTGCTTACCAATAAATACGCGGAGGGGTATCCCGGCAAGCGCTATTATGGCGGTTGTGAGGTGGTTGATCAGGTAGAGCAGATCGCGATAGACCGCGCCAAAGAGCTTTTTAATGCTGAATACGTTAATGTGCAGCCACACTCGGGTTCACAGGCAAATACAGCGGTTTTTCACGCCTGTATGAAACCTAGAGAAAAATTTCTTGGTTTTGATCTGGCGCATGGCGGTCATTTAACCCACGGTTCACCGGTAAATTTTTCTGGTAGGTTATATTCTCCTGTATTTTATGGCGTGGAAGAGGAAACCGGTCTGCTGGATTATGATAAAATCGAAGAACTTGCACTTCGTGAAAAGCCAAAAATGATCATTGCCGGTGCTTCGGCCTATAGCCGGGAGATCGATTACAAGCGCTTCCGCGAAATAGCGGATAAAGTGGATGCGATCTTGTTTTGTGATATGGCGCATCCCGCAGGCCTCATTGCCAAAGGAGTTATCGGTGATCCCGTACCGCATTGTCACGTTTGCACAACAACAACTCATAAAACCCTGCGCGGCCCCCGTGGTGGCATGATCCTTATGGGTACCGATTTTGAAAACCCTTTTGGTATTACCCTAAAAAATGGCAATTTACGTATGATGTCTTCTTTGCTGGACAGCGCAATTTTTCCCGGTAATCAAGGCGGACCGTTAGAGCATATCATCGCGGCCAAGGCGATCGCTTTCGGTGAAGCGCTTACCGATGAGTTTTTACATTATGCCACCCAAGTTAAGAAGAATGCAGCGGTCATGGCCAAAGCATTTATGGACAAAGGATATAAAGTGATTTCTGACGGAACTGATAATCACATGATGCTCATTGATCTGCGGAACAAGGATATTTCTGGCAAAGATGCCGAAGTTGCATTGGATAAGGCCGATATTACGGTCAATAAAAATATGGTCCCCTTTGATACACGCTCACCGTTTGTGACCTCGGGCATGCGCATAGGCGTCGCGGCGGTGACCACGCGCGGCCTTGTAGAGGATGACATGATTACCGTTGTAAATTTTGTGGATGAGGCGCTGAACAATTATGAAAATGATGACCAACTAAAAGCAATAGCTAAAAAGGTTAACGAACTCATGGGTCACCGACCGCTTTTTATAATGTAAAATTTTAAGCTCAAACACAAAAGGCGTCTTTCTTTTTATGAAAGACGCCTTTTTTTTTGTCAACTTGAAATTGGAAGAGTTTTATAGCGTTAGCCAATATTCAAAATCTCGTGTTCATTGTTATTGAAGGTGATCTTATCGTTCTGTTTTTTACCCAAAAAGGCGGAACCCAAAGGTGATTCTGTAGAGATGCAGTAGTATTTGGTGTCTTCCAGTTTTATTTCGCCAATGCCAATGGCCAGAAAGTATAGGCCTTGCGTGGTAGTGACCAAGTTTCCAAAACTAATGATAGTGGTGGAATTCTGTGCCTGTGCACGTTGTAGTTCAATCTGTTGGCGCTTGTATTGATCTATTTGACGCTGGGCATTTTCTATTTCCTGCTGAATCATTTCTACACCAGTCTCATATTTATCCCCTGCACTGTTTTTACCATCACTATCGCGTGACTCCTTTAACGATGCGATCTGATCATTGGCAATGCTCATTTTTTTATCCAGCAGTTGGTTGAGGTGTGCAATGACCTTTTTTTTGGAAAGAGGTGTTTCAGACATGTTTTTAGTTTGCTTTTGGAAGGGCGAAATTAGAATAAATCAAGCGCTTTAAACATTAAAATTGAAGTAAAAACAAGGTCGAAAATCAAATTCTTTTATCTCATTTTTAATTCTGAAGGGCAAAATTAAAATCAGTTCAATAAATGAAAGCTATTATCACAGTTGGTAGATATACCTTCTGAAAATTGGCTAATTATGTCCGAAAACGACTTATTCAGGCCGATTTTTGACCATGAATTTGAAGGAATTATTAGAATTACTTTAATATTTTAATCTTATTCCATAGTAATCTTATCAATTTCCAGCGTAAAAGATTCTTCTTTTTTATTTCCGAAGAGAAAAGTGACCTGTTCCAATTCATCCCCGGCATAATTGGTCATTGGCAACTGCTCTCCACGGTATTGCGGAGTCATATCTTTTGTTTCAATTGTAATAAGCTGCCACTCGCCTGTGGTCTTGAAAGTGGCAATATAGGAGTGCTTGTCTGAAATACTGCGCTTTGCGCGAAATTGATACGATTTCCCGTCGCCCTTTATGTGCAGTTTGAAAGTGGCGTATTCCTTGATATTAATTTGATCAAAAGCATATTGTACTGAAGAAAAACCGCCGTTATTATCAAGCGAGATTTTACCCGTAAAAACCCCATTTCCAGCCTCATTAAGGTGAAAATCCCCTTTTGAAAGTCCGCCCATAACGCCATCATTAACGACCTTCCATTTGCTGATGTCGCTGTTTTCAGAAAAATCAAAAATTGTTTTCATAATTGAAGAAAAATTAAGTAGGAGCAGTAGAATTAGGAATCTCATGGCTCTTTTTTGGTTAAAAATAATTAAATTTAAGGCTTTAGTATAACCATTATCAGAAAGAATTATTTAAGATTCTTTGGTTATTTATTAAAATTATCACTAACCAACTACTTAAACAAAAGACATTATGTTAAAAAATTATCTCATTTGTTTTGTCTTCATGCAGTTTTTTTTCGCTAATGCGCAAACAGAAATCTTGGGCTTTACGGCTGATAATACCCAAGATGAACTTGCCCTTGAGGAAAACTTTACATCCAAAATTTCAGCTAAAAACATGGACAACTGGATGAAAATGATGGCAGATCGCCCACATTATGTTGGTACCGAAAAAGGAAAGGAAAACGCGGAGTGGATGCTCAAGCGATTCAAATCCTGGGGCTATGACGCACAGATTGACACCTACCAAATTCTTTTTCCCTACCCAAAAACACGTGTTTTAGAACTGACAGGACCAACCACCTATACTGCCAAACTTGAGGCTGTGCCGGTAGAAGGCGATCGCTATACGGCTCAGGGAGACGCGCTTTTGCCCAGTTACAACGCATTTTCTACCGATGGCGATGTGGAGGCCGAACTCGTTTTTGTAAACTATGGCGTTCCTGACGATTATAAGGAGCTTGAAAAAATGGGAATTGACGTTAAGGGAAAGATTGTGATTGCAAAATATTATGGCTCTTGGCGCGGTATAAAACCTAAACTCGCTGCCGAAAAGGGCGCTATAGGCTGTATTATTTATTCCGATCCCAAAGATGATGGATATGTGCGCGGCGATGTGTACCCAAAAGGTGCTTTTAAAAACAAAACTGGGGTACAGCGCGGTTCCGTGATGGATATGCCGCTGTATCCCGGCGACGTGCTCACGCCCGGTTATGGTGCTACCAAAGATGCCAAACGACTGGATCGCAAAGATGCGCCCACCATCACAAAAATTCCCGTTTTGCCCATTTCGTATGAAGATGCGCAGCCTTTGCTAGAAGCCCTAGCCGGCAAAGTGGCCCCTGAATCCTGGCGCGGGGGTCTGCCCATAACCTATCACATAGGCCCCGGACCGGCAAAAGTGCATTTAAAACTTGAATTTGACTGGCAGCTACAACCGGCCTACGATGTGATCGCAAAATTGAAGGGAACCACGTATCCAGAGGAATGGATCATGCGCGGCAACCACCACGACGCCTGGGTACACGGCGCGGCAGACCCTGTGAGCGGTCTTGTCGCCATGCTGGAAGAAGCCCGCGCAATGGGCGAACTGGCCAAAGCGGGCAAAGGGCCAAAACGAACGGTGGTCTATTGCGCCTGGGATGCCGAAGAACCCGGACTGATAGGTTCTACAGAATGGGTGGAAGATCATCAGCCCGAACTGAAAAAACACGCAGTGGCCTATATTAATACTGATGGCAATGGTCGCGGCTTTCTGGAAGTGGGCGGCTCACACACGCTTGAGGAAATGGTTAAACAAGTGGCCATGAGCATTGATGATCCACAAACGGATGTTTCGGTGGGCGCGCGTAAAAAGGCCGCGAATGAAGTGGAGGGCAAAGATGGTGACTTTAAACTGTCGGCACTTGGCTCGGGTTCAGATTATACACCGTTTATTCAGCATACGGGTATTCCATCGCTCAATTTGGGTTTTGGCGGTGAGGATTCCGGTGGGGAGTACCATACTATTTATGACACCTATACGTATTATAAACGTTTTAAAGATCCTGATTCTGCCTATGGCGTTGCCCTGGCGGAAACTGCAGGAATCATAACCATGCGTTTGGCAAATGCAGATATTTTGCCATTTGAGTTCAAAAATTGGTACCGTACGGTTTCCGGTTATCTTGATGAGATTATAAAAGAAACGGAAACTATGCGTAAGGAGACTGAAAAACACAATAAGTTGGTCGCTGAAAATGCTTACGAACTGGCCGCCGATCCCAAAGAGACTTTTGTAAAGCCCATAAAAAAGGCGGAAGTGCCTTATCTGGATTTTGCCCCGTTGCAAAATGTATTGGCCAAATTAAAGGAAACCACAAATGCCTTTGATATCGCTGCGCTGGAAAAACTTCCGCAGGGCGAAAAAGAAAAGGTCAACCAAAAGCTGATGAAGCTGGAAGCGGCTTTACTAGATGAGGAAGGCCTACCCAGAAGGCCCTGGTTCAAACATGAACTGTACGCGCCAGGGTTTTATACCGGCTACGGCGTTAAGACCTTGCCCGGCGTGCGCGAAGCCATTGAGCAAAAAAATTGGAAAGAGGCTCAGGATGAGATTGAGGTGCTTGCAAAAACGCTTGCTAACTATAATAAGGCATTGCACAATATTGTGGTGATGAAGTGACGCAGATAAACTAGCATTATTTCCCAATTAAGCGGTCAGCACTATTTAATCAAATTCGATATAAATGTTAAGATTGACTACATTTGTTTTTAATTATTCTTATAATGGTAATATCAAGATTTAATTTTGAAGAAAAATCTTTGAATTGGAAACTTCAAGAGATTCATTTGAATAAATTGACTCTTTTGGTCGGTGCTTCTGGAGTAGGTAAAACTCAAATGTTAAAGTCAATATATAATTTAAAGAATATAGCAGAGGGAGAATCGCTAAATGGAGTTGTTTGGAATGTTGAATTTCAGACACTTGATGAAAGTAAATATATTTGGGAAGGAGAATTTGAGAACAAAGGAACTTCAGTTATAATTAATGACAATGATGAGGATGATAAAAAGAACAAGTCTAAGATTATATTCGAAAGATTATATTTAAACGGTAACCTTATCATTGACCGGAATAAGGAAACAATTTTGTTTAATAAGATTCCAACAATAAAGCTTTCACAACAAGAAAGTGTTTTGAGTTTATTAAAAGAAGAAGATATTGTTAAGCCCGCGTTTGAAGGTATAAAAAAAATACACTTTAGTGATCAATCAAATTCAGCTTCACTAAACCGAGGTTTTAATTTTAGTTTCTTAAATGCTAATAAATATCTTAAGAAATATGACAAATTAGAGAAAATTCAAGAAAGCGATCTTGATATAGAATTGAAGCTTTATTTTGTTTACAAATTATCAGGTAATATATTCAGCTTAATTAAAGAAAGGTTTATTGATATCTTTCCTCAAGTTTCAGATATAAAAATAGCACCACTTGAGAATTTTGAAAGAGGGGATCTGCCGGATATTTTAAGGGACTATCCTTATATTCAAATCAAGGAGAAAGACGTAGAGCATTGGATAAGTCAGAACAGGATGTCATCAGGAATGTATAGAACCTTAATACAACTTAGTGAATTATGCGAATCAAGAGTTGAATATTAGTGTTATAAAAGCAGCTGCCAATCTTCCATAAACATGTAGGTTCAGACCTTTTGTCGACCTTACCTTACTGGCTTTCTGTATATCGGATTTTTCAATGATCCAACTAAACAGGGCC
>JBDNGW010000581.1:0-2902 GCA_041689735.1 Leeuwenhoekiella sp.
ACTTACTTTATGAAAATCTATACTGTACATACGCAGCAAAAACTCCCAATCACACTTGACAAGGCTTGGGATTTTCTTTCAGATCCTAAAAATCTTAAAATCATTACACCAGATTATATGGGTTTTGAGATACTATCCGGTGTAGATCGCCCCATGTTTGAGGGCCAACTTATACAATACATCGTTACGCCCATTGCAAGAATTAAAATGAAATGGGTGACAGAAATTACGCATGTCCGCGATAAGGAGTATTTTGTAGATGAGCAGCGTTTTGGCCCTTATGCGCTGTGGCACCACAAGCATTTTCTTAAAGAAATTCCCGGTGGTGTCCTTATGGAAGATGTTGTTGATTATAAGGTGCCCCTTGGATTTTTGGGTCAGTTGGTTCATCCTTTTTTGGTCAAACCAAAGTTGGATGAAATATTTAATTACCGGGAACAAAAACTTACCGAACTCTTTGGCACCTACACTGAAGATGGAAACAAGATGCAGCCCCTCAAGGGCATTACACGTAAAGATATTTTAAATTAAAAAAAGATAAAATGAAAAAAAACATATTACTTATAGGCGGTTCACACGGTATTGGCTTTGAACTGGCCAGTCAATTGCATGAAAACCACAATGTATATATAGCTTCGCGCACTTCGGATAAACTGGCTGATCTTAATGTGACTCACATTAAATATGATGCAGAAAACGAGGAACTGAATACTGAAGATCTTCCCGATAAATTGGACGGTTTCGTATATTGTCCCGGTAGCATTAACTTGAAGCCCTTTAAAATGCTGAGCTATGAAGCTTTTGAAAAAGATATTCAGCTGAATTTTTTGAGTCTGGTCAAAAGTCTGAAAGCGGTGGAAGGCCATCTTAAAAAATCCGATCAAGCGAGCCTGGTTTTCTTCAGCACTGTGGCCGTGCAAACCGGAATGCCCTTTCATACCAGCGTGGCCGCGGCAAAAGGAGCTATTGAAGGTTTTGCAAAAGCGCTTGCAGCGGAGTATGCGCCGTCATTTAGGGTTAACGTGATTGCCCCATCCCTCACCGATACGCCCCTTGCGGAAAAATTGCTGAACAACGACAAGAAAAAGGAAAAGATGAACGAACGCCATCCATTGAAACGTGTGGGAACCGCCAAAGACATCGCCAATATCGCCCGCTTTCTTTTAAGCGAAGAAAGCAGCTGGATTACCGGTCAAGTGCTGGGTGTAGATGGCGGAATGTCTACGCTGAATGTAGGTTGAAGGGAAATTTTGAATTATGAATTATGAATTGGTGCAGTGTTGAATTGTGTGATTGAAAACTGTTTAATTGTGTATTTGGTAATTGCTGATCGATAATTGTTGATTGTTTAATTGTTACATCGTGTATGTGTAAATTGCTGATTGATTACTGCTAATTGTTTATTGTTGATTGTTCATTGCTAATTGATTATTTTATTGTTAATCATTTTCACATTATTTTAAAAAAATAAACTTTGGATACTTTAAATATATTTTGGTTTAGAAGAGATTTAAGGCTTGATGATAATGTGGGTTTTTTGGAAGCGCTAAAAAGTGATCATCCGGTGCTGCCTATTTTTATTTTTGATACAGAAATCCTTAATGAACTGCCCGAAGATGATGCGCGGGTTACTTTTATTTTTGAAACCTTGCAAAAAATGAGTTCTGAATTACAGGATAAGCATGGCAGTGCGATCGCTTTTTTCTATGGAAAACCAGAGGAAATTTGGCAAAAACTAATCAAAAACTACCAAATCGACACGGTTTTTACCAATCATGATTACGAACCGTATGCCAAAAAACGTGATAAAGCAATCGGTGAAATTTTAGAAAAGGAAGAAATCGGCTTTAAAACTTTTAAAGATCAAGTGATTTTTGAGCGCGACGAAGTTGTAAAAGGAGATGGCGATCCGTATGTGGTGTACACCCCATACATGCGTACATGGAAGGACAATTTTGATGAAAAAAGAGATCTAGAAATTCATTCTACAGAACAATATTTCAACAATTTATTTCAAAATACCGACTTACCAAATCTTTCGTTGAGTGATATGGGCTTTAAAGAATCAAGCCTTAAATTCCCGGATTATGAAGTAAATCCAACATTGATAGAAAATTATAAGGACACCCGTAATTTTCCAGCTTTAGAACACGGCACATCTCGAGTGGGCCCACATTTACGTTTTGGTTCGGTCAGCGTGCGCCAGATTATGAAGAAAGCCATCGCCGAAAAAAACGAGGTTTATTGGAACGAACTTATATGGCGAGAATTTTTTATGCAGATCCTTTATCATTATCCCGAAACGGTCGATAATGCATTCCGGAAGAAATATGATCGAGTGGAATATAGAAACAATGAAGAGGAATTTGAAAAATGGAAACAAGGTAAGACCGGATTTGCCCTTGTAGATGCCGGTATGCGCCAGCTTAACACCACCGGTTATATGCACAATCGCGTGCGCATGGTCACTGCCGGTTTTTTATGCAAACATCTATTGATTGACTGGCGCTGGGGTGAAGCATATTTTGCTGAAAAATTGCTTTGTTATGAGCAAGCGAGCAATGTGGGGAACTGGCAATGGGCTGCTGGGAGTGGTGTGGACGCCGCTCCCTATTTCCGCATATTTAATCCTATGACACAAGTAGACAAATTTGACAAAGACCATATATATATTAAAGAATTTGTACCTGAATTTGGCACCAATGCATATCCTGAAAAAATGGTAGATCATAAAGAGGCACGTGCCCGCTGTTTAAGGGTGTATAAAGAGGCGATTGATTAGGTATTTTGTATTGTTACCGCTGCACTTTTGGAATTGAGAAAATAGAAAAGAGAGATGAGAGATTAGAGATTAGAGAAAACAGAACATCGATTTTAAGAACTTGCAAGGCGGTGTGCTGAG
>JBDNGW010000582.1:0-2896 GCA_041689735.1 Leeuwenhoekiella sp.
AATCCGATTATTCCCTTTAGGGCCGGGGAAAAAATGATCTGATTTTCGGCATTTTGTTCTTGCTCCGTCCCTAAAGGGATCCAAAACACCTAAAATCGGATATTTCAACCATAATAGCCATTCTAAACTAGAGCCAATTGAATACTATAATCTAACTGCAATTCAAAATTGAGCATCGGTATTAATCATATACCCAGCGTTGCATCATGTTTTGAAAGCGACAAGCATATTAATAGTAAATAAGTTCTTTCCAATTGAGGGTTTTTTTCAACAAATAATTACTATCTCTTTTAGCTAAAATCATATTTATTTTATTTAAACAGATTTAAAGGTGCTAAAAAGTATCAATAAATTTTTTAACACAAATCATTTATCTTTTGTTCTCCAGCATTTTAGAACGAATTAGAGATCTCAACCTATCTATTATCGAAAGCAGGTGCTATGAAAATTGACACACTCGAAATGACTTTCATCCGTTCAACATTTAAAATTCAGAATTCAAAATAACAATCAGCAATTATTCGCCCAAAAACGGTCTTTTTTCAGTGTTTTTCGGTCACAAATCAAGTTTAGCCCAGCCCCACATCCAGAACCATCATCAATATAAAACCTCCCACAAAACCCATTGTTGCTAGATCCGTATTATTTCCCTGTTGGGCTTCTGGCACAACTTCCTCTATCACTACAAAAATCATTGCGCCGGCGGCGAAACAGAGCGCGTACGGTAAAATGGGCTGAAACGTAAGTACCGCCCACGCGCCCAAAACGGCCGCAAACGGCTCAACAATGGCCGAAAGCTGCCCGTAATTAAAACTTTTCCAGCGGCTCATGCCCTGTCTGCGCAACGGCATGGCCACGGCAAAACCTTCTGGGAAATTCTGTAATCCAATCCCTATCGCCAGTGCTACCGCCCCACCGATGCTTGCGCCTTCAAACCCGGCCGCCACTCCACCAAAAAGCACACCAACGGCAAGACCTTCCGGGATATTGTGCAACGTAATGGCCAGCGTTAATAGTACAGAGCGGTGCCAAGGGGTTTTGATCCCTTCCTTGTCTTCCATTTTAAAATTGACGTGCAAATGCGGTAAAACCTTGTCCAGACCAAATAAAAACGCTGCCCCGAGACCAAAGCCTATCACTGCCGGGATTACTTTCTCAAAACCTTCCCCTGGGCTCATCTCGATTCCTGGGGCCAAAAGGCTCCAGAAACTAGCCGCTACCATGACCCCGCCGGTAAATCCCAGCATCGCATCAAAAAGCGCGCGGTTCATATCCTTAAAAAAGAAGACCAAACCAGCTCCCAGCGCAGTGACGCCCCAGGTAAAAAGGGTGGTATACAATGCGGCCAAAATCGGATTTATTCCTTCAAAAAATGTAATAATTTCATTCATATGGTGTTGTTTTATGCAATAAATACAGGAATATCGACCTTATGACGTACACTATCAACGGTAGTGCCGAACAGAAGGTCCTTAAAGCCACTGTGACCATGACTCCCCAAAATTAAAAGGTCAAATTTATCGGTGTTGATGATCGCGGGAATTGATTTTTTAGGAGAGCCAAAACCAAGCTTTATGGTGATGGTATAGCCCTTTTTTTCAAGTTCTTCTTTATAAGCTTTGAGAAAGCGCTCATCACTTAAGGTTTCAAAATCATCGGTTTTCTCGCCATAAATTATTGCCCCAGGCGTCTCCACCACGTGAATAAGAGTGTAGTGAGCAGACTTTCCACCCAATTGCAATGCGGTGGAAATACCTTTTTTATCAGCTGTTGAAAAATCCACTGCCACAGCTATTTCTTTATAAACGATGGGATTATCAAACCCTTGAATATTAGCTTCGGCGATATGAGGCACCATATTGCGTTCTTTTACTCTGGGCAAATTGTTTTCCAACAAAGGCTTAAATGCGATATAGAATAGTAAAATAACGGCCCCTATAACAATGGGAATGACGAAAATATATATGTAAATAGGATTTTCTGTTGTGGTCAACCAGCCGTTTATCTCATCGGAGACAAGTTTTGCATTTAGCCCCACAATGACCACGGTAATGAGCCATGACGCTACTTGCATGGGCCCTTTGATATGAAAACCTGCCATTAGCTTCTTGTTACTCACAAAATGAATAAGTGGTATTACGGCAAAGCCCAATTGTAAACTCAGCACGACCTGACTGAGCACAAGAAGCCGACCGGTACCGCTTTCGCCAAAATAAATAACGGCAAACAATGCTGGGATAATAGCCAGCAGGCGCGTGATCATACGGCGAACCCACGGCTGTATGCGCAGGTTCAAATGCCCTTCCATAACAATCTGGCCAGCCAGGATCCCCGTAAGGGTAGAACTTTGTCCAGCTGCTATCAATGCAACCGCAAAAAGAATAGGTGCAAGTTGAGTGCCCAAAAGGGGCTGCAATAGTTTATGTGCGTCCTGAATTTCGGCAACTTCATACATCCCATTTTTATAAAAAACGGCAGCGGCAAGAATGAGAATGGCGGCATTTACAAAAAATGCGAGGTTCAGCGCAATGGTGGAGTCAATAAAATTAAATTTCAATGCCTCTTTTATCCCCTTATTTGTTCTTTCGATCTTGCGCGACTGCACCAGTGAAGAATGTAAATAGAGGTTGTGTGGCATAACGGTAGCGCCAATGATTCCTATGGCGATATAGAGTGCATTATCACCGGGAAGACTGGGTATAAAACCGGCCATAAGCTCTCCCATATCAGGTTTTGCAAAAAACATTTCTATCAGGAACGAGCCTCCAATAACCGCAATGAGACCAATGACAAACACTTCCATTTTGCGCATACCTTTATTAAGTAGAAAGAGCAACAAAAAGCTATCCAGTGCCGTTATAGAAACCCCCCACACCATGGGAAGTCCAAAGAGCAG
>JBDNGW010000583.1:0-2928 GCA_041689735.1 Leeuwenhoekiella sp.
TTGCAATCCTTCTAAATCTTTGCCTGTTACAGGCTTGTTCCCTGCATAATTATATGGCGTAAGCTGCGGGAACTTTTCCGCCAAGGGGTCTGTACTCACAAACCTCCCCAACCAAGCCGCATAATATCTCGCCCCATAATAATACAAACCGCTTTCTTCGTCCCGTTCCTTACCACAATAGCGGTAACGTTTTCGTTTTACCTCGCTTTTGCTTTTTCCACTCCTGTAACTAGTAGAACCAAAAGGAAAATATTCTTCGTAACTTATTATTTCAGCATTTTTGTTTAATTCCAAACAGGCGCTCCCTAAATGGTTATCATATTGGTAACGCCAGTTGCTTAGAGGATTTGAAACTGTGTTTCCATTTTTAATGGTTAAGGTTTCAAGCTGTAAAAAACGTTTTTGGTCGTCGGCAATAGATAAGGTTTCCCGTTCAGTTTCTATCGTTCCATTTTTACTTTGTTGCCACAATTCCCAATCGCCAAGATACAGTCTTTCTTTTTTAAGGCTTCCGTTTACAATTATTTTTCTTATTCTGTTACCACTCGCATCATAACGGTAATAGGCTCTTCCACCTCCTCCTAAATCTGCTTCGACCAGGATATCATCTTCATCCCAAATCAGAGCTTTCAAATGCGGCATTGAAAGCATATTGCCCACTTCATCATAGGTATAATCCGTTTGGCCGTCTTCGTGACCTATGAGTTTATTGCTGTCGGTGGGGTAAAAATAATCTCTTGCCCAATTTCCATTTTGAGATAGGTGTTTCATTTTCAAAATATTCCCCAGTTCATCATAATCGTAATTTAACGTATAATTCCTACAAGCGTTGGTTTCCGTATCGGGCACGGGAGTTTGTATGGGGCAGTCTGTATGAGAAGGTATCGCTAAACCATTGAGTTCCCTGCCAGTTGCTTTTTTAAGCCGGTACAACGAATCGTAAGTGTATTTACTCAAAGGCTGCACCACTTGGTTGTTGAAATAAATGGTCTGTAGGGCATTATCACGCTGTTGCGTGATATTGCCTACGGCATCAAAAGTATAGTTGAGATCCTGCAAAATATCTGCTCCGTTATTTCGTGTGGTCAAGATACGAATAATACGGAACGTTTTTGGGTTATATTCGTATTTTGTTTTACTGGCGTTGGCGTAGTAAATATCGGTGCGCTGCCCGCGGGCGTTGTATTTTATATTCGTTATGACCGGGCTGTCGCCACTGCTTACCGCCACTTCTTTTAACAGTCCGTTCTTTCCATAAGTATAAATGGTGTCCTTTCCATCCGGCGTAATCTTGGAAATAGGTCGGTTCAGCGCATCATAGCTGTATTGTGTGGTGTATGTTCCGACATTCAATGGCACATTCCCGCTATAATCCAATACCGAATCATAGACAACGGCAAATTGTCGTTGTTCCTCTTTGGGGTTCGCCTTAAAATCATACGCTGTAAAACTTTGCTTCCCGGCCTGGTCATATTGCTCGTACAGTTGCCTCCGCAAATTGTCAATTCGTGGGCTCGTGGCATTTTCACCATAAACCGTCTTTTCCTTCAATACTTCACTGCCGCTGCCGGTGCTGATTACCCATTATCCAAATAAATATTGGTTTACAAGGTGTCCGATCGCCAAAAAGTTACGGGGTCATTATGTTATTATGCAAAAATTATTATTATCTCTCCTCCTTGAGAATATTAAGTCTCGCAATTTCGGGAGCAAAAACTTCTCCACCAGAAGGCCACCTGATAATCTTCCAAATAAGGGTATCGCCGATACAATGCAATGATGCTAAACCATTCTTTGCACCATAAAAGCTATAAAATCTAACTCTTGCTGAATCCTTAAAAATATTTCCGGTGATATTAAATTCTGTATCAAAACTGCAATCCATTCGAAGTCCGGCATAGGCAGCAGCACAATATTGCCCCCAAATAGAATCCTTATTCTGATAAAGTTTTAATCTAAAAGTAATTTCATTTTCCTTATTTTCCCATCCCCAAAAACCACTGAATGAATTACAGGAAATAAGCACCTTATTGCTATATGGATTAGAATCCTTTTCCAACGATGTTCTTTCCTTTTTTGAAAATTCACCTGATTGCCTGCAAGCTTCAAAAAAACAAAAGGATACAATTAAATATATTAAAAAGCTCTTTGTATTTATCATCTTTTACCAAATCTATCAACTCTATTTTTTAACCCTGTCAAATACTCTTTGCTAAACCAACCTTTTTCTGCTCCTTTTTCATAATATTCTTTTCTTATATCCGAAATTCTATTATATAATTTATCCTTATCCTTAATAGAGTTAATTGCTTCAATTGTTTTTGGACCCATTCCCCCATCAGTATCTATACTTTGCCCAAATTCTGAATTCAACAACTTCTGAATTTCCTTTATTGCGCCCCCTGAGGTGATAGTCCAGTCATATATTGCAATTCCTAATTCTATATCCTTTATTTTATCAAAGCCCTTGTTATCCCAGTAAACTTCTTTGTATATTTTAACTGCTTGTTTTTCTGTCAAAACTTTTAAATTTTTAACCGTCGCTTCAACATTTAATAACTTTTCAGCATGTTCTTGAAAAACTGGCCAAGATATGCCCATGTTAGTAGGATCTCCTTTATCTTTTTTTGGTTCATTTTTCCAACCACCTTCATTCTTAAGTACAATTTTAATAGCTTGCTTAAATGTATTGATAGGTTTCACACTATCCGTATCTTTATTTTTTTCTTCCTTGCTTCTTGATTCCATCCGGTCAATAGTATTTTGTGTGATATCGTCAACAGAGTTTTGATCTGCAAGGATTGTCTTTTCATGTAAAGTATTCTGGTTATTCTCCCCTCTTTTTTCAGCTTCATATTTAGCTTTTTCGGCCGCAGGTTTATAACGTGAGAAATAATCCAACGCATCGATCCCTTCCAAGCCATCCAA
>JBDNGW010000584.1:0-2160 GCA_041689735.1 Leeuwenhoekiella sp.
CTCTTTATTACAGTAACTGCAAATACGCTGTATTTCTAAATTAGAACTCATTAAATACTTTTAGTTTCCAATAGTTAGCAATAAGTAGAATTAAGGGACAAAATTTCGCCTTTGAGGTACAAATATAAGTCTAAAAAGCTTCGAGGTACAAGAAAGGTACAAATTTGTACCCAACATCGCATAATAACACAAAACAAACAGTAATTATTAAACATTAAAAAAGCCCTAATAGTAGGGCTTAGTAATGGTTTTTATGCTTTTAGTTATTGTTTGGTTTGTAGTGGTTACTTTCCGATGCAAAAATTAGCAAATATATTCCCAAGAAGCTCATCATTGGTAACTTGACCGGTAATCTCACCAAAATGATAAAGTGCCTGGCGGATGTCTATCGCAAGTAAATCTCCGGTGAGACCAATATTTATTCCCTCTTGTACTCTTTCAATTTCTTCCAAAGCTTTGAGCAGGGCATCGTAATGGCGGGAGTTGGTTACCAGCGTTTCATTGTTGCGCAGGGCGCCGGTATTGACAAAATTGAGCAACAACTGCTGCAGTTCTTCCACGCCCTGGTTGGCTTTGGCAGAGAGTAAAAGAAGAGACGATCCTTTTAAACTGCCCAGCGAACTTTTAAGTTGTTGCCTTTCTGTTTCCGAAAGCTGATCGACTTTATTGGCGACAATAATCAGTTTTTTCTGCGGATATTTATCCTTAATCATTTCTATTTCAAACCCTGAACCCTGAACTCCAAACGCTGAACTCTGAATTTGAAAAGCATCAATTAAAAAGATCACCACTTGCGCCTGTGCGATTTTCTCAAAGGTTTTTTTGATTCCCAGCCCTTCGATGACGTCTATGGTTTCTCGGATCCCCGCCGTATCTATAAAACGAAAACCAATGCCGCCGATACTGATTTCATCTTCTATGCTATCGCGGGTTGTCCCGGCAATATCGCTCACAATGGCGCGCTCTTCATTGAGCAAAGCGTTGAGAAGCGTGGATTTCCCCACGTTGGGTTCGCCCACAATGGCGACGGGGATTCCATTTTTAATTACATTTCCAGTGGCGAACGAGTCGATAAGGCGTTTGAGTACGCGGGTGATTTTTGTAATTAGTTGCTGAAAATGCTCGCGGTTGGCAAATTCCACGTCTTCCTCGGCAAAATCGAGCTCAAGTTCGATAAGTGAGGCGAAATCGAGCAATTCCTGCCTTAAATCGGCAATTTCTGCACTAAAACCGCCACGCATTTGCTGCATGGCAATTTGGTGGGATCCCGCATTGTCACTGGCGATGAGGTCTGCTACTGCTTCCGCTTGGCTTAGATCCATTTTTCCGTTAATAAATGCACGGAGCGTGAATTCCCCTGCTTTCGCTGCCCTGCACCCTTTCCGAAGTAATAATTGAAGGATTTCCTGCTGAATATAAGAGCTTCCATGGCAAGAAATTTCTACGGTAGGTTCACCGGTATATGATTTCGTGCCTCTAAAAAGGGAGACCAAAACCTCGTCTATAATCCGCTGATTGTCGTAGATAGTTCCCAGATGTAAGGTATGCGAATCCTGATTAATCAATGATTTTCCACTCTTAGCCTTAAAAATAGAGTTGACAATCTCCATAGATTGCGTTCCAGAAACGCGAATAATGGCAATCGCTCCCGCGCCAGAGGCGGTCGCCAGCGCTGTAATGGTATCTTGAATGTGCATGACGGCAAAATTACGAATTATACCGCACGGAAATTAAAGGTGGAAGAACCTATTTTTGCTAAGATCACTAATAAAAAAAAATTGGTGTAAAACCTGTAAAAACAGATCCTACACCGACATTTTTAACCCAATTTATTGAAATATTATCTACTGTATTTTTCCATATAACGTTTCCAGAGTTCCGTTTGGTGTGTTTCAAGACTGATGTCCCGGCCCTTGATCATGGCTTTTTCAACGTTATTGCCCTTCATTTCCAAAGCATTTCCAGTGCTCACAAAAAGAGTGGCATCTTTTCCTTCTTCAAGAGAGCCCAGAGTGGAGTCAACGCCCAAAATTTTTGCGGCATTTAAAGTGATAAGACTCAGCGCATCGTCAAAAGACATTCCGTGAGCGGTTACCTGACCAGCATAAAACGGAAGGTTCCGCGCTTGCCAGTATTCACCGCTGTTACCCAAAGCGACAA
>JBDNGW010000585.1:0-2508 GCA_041689735.1 Leeuwenhoekiella sp.
ATCAAGATTGGAGATGATGTCAAGTTCTTCGGTAAAGGAAAAGCTTCCGGCGATGTTGACGGTGTTTTGAAATTTTTCAGCTAAAAGATTTAATTGCTTTTCCTCTTCTTTTCCTCCTCCAAAAAGTAGGATTTTATTACCGGTGTTTTTCGCAAGCGCGGAAATCACTTCTTCTACAAGATACAGCGGATATTTCTTACCAACATGTGCTGCAAAAGGCGCAAAACCGATCAATTTTTGACCTGAAATAGCCAATTTTTGGCTTATTTCGTCATTTATTAAACGCTTATTTAAGAAATACGGTTGATTCAGCGTGACCGGATAACCCAGTTTTTCAAAAACTTCGGCATAACGCTCGTGTGTGGTTTTTAAGGGTTTGAAGATTTTATTTACAGACCGCGTAAGCATTTTTTTTTCCTTTCGGCCTTTGTTTATTTTCGCCACTTTGACACCTATGGTTCTAAAAAAACCGCTAAGCACGTGTGAGCGGATCACGCCATGAAGATCTGCCACGGCGGTAAAGTTTTGCTTTTTAAGTTCGAGAAAAAGTTTGTATAATCCTCCTGCGCCACTATGTTTTCCCTTGACATCGGCAGATTTAAAATCCACATTTGGAAGCCGCTCAAACAATGGTGCCAAAAAAGCAATGCTGAGCACGGTAAAGCGCACCTTAGGATATTGAGCGGTAAACGCCAAGAGTACGGGCACCGCCATCGCCACATCGCCCATCGCAGAAAGCCGAATGACCAAAATGGAACTGGAATTATCAGTAGCTTTATTTGCTTTTTTGCCCACGCAACACGGGGTTTAGTTCATCGTCATTGTACATTTTCATCTGTTTATAGACTTTCATGTATTTATGGCCTTCTTCAATATCCCTGATCAAGCGGTCTATTGCTGCGGTAAGATCGGCGCGCTGTTCCAGCAGTATGTCTAGCTTTTTTTGACATTCCATACGGTGCGCGTTTGAGGCATCTTCCCGGTCTGCCTCTTGGCGCATGTGGTAGATCTTCAACGCCAAGATAGAAAGGCGATCCAATGCCCACGCGGGGCTTTCAGTATTTATCGTGGCGTCGTTCTTAACCTCAATATTACGGTGCTGATCAAGAAAATAGGCATCAATATACTCTACCATATCGGTGCGTTCTTGGTTTGACGCATCAATTTTTCGCTTGAGTTTTAGCGCTTCCACCGGATCAATGTTAGGATCGCGTATAAGATCTTCATAATGCCACTGCACCGTATCTATCCAATTTTTCCTGTAGAGCAAATGCTCCAGCTTATCAATTTCCTCGTTATAGGTGTTAGTAAAAGTTTGATTTACATCATTTTTATCATGATATACTTCTATGACTTTTTGAAAAATTCGGTTTGCGGTATGTGTAATCATGCTGATCGTATTGTGAAATCATCCCTTATAAGAACGACTGGGGTTAAATTTTCGTGGAAGCGATAAAATAGTGCTACAAATTACTGCCAAAGATATTGTTTTTTAAAAGAGTAGCTGCCCGCTCTAAGGCCAGTTCCTAACGTAAGATTATAAGCAATATGGGGAGCGCTACGATCATCCAGAGCAAAAATTCATCAAACCATTTGCTCTTGCTATTTTCTACATATCGCGAAGTCAATATGGCCAGTGGAGCCAAAAGAAAATAAAGCTCGCTGCCGTCGCGAACTGGTGCAAAACCCACCGCGATCACAAGCGCGATAAACGAGGTTATTATGACCAGAACAAAAGCCGGTTTATGGCGCTGGGAAGCCGCGCTGAGCAAGGCAAAATACCTCAATATCGTCCAGAGATACAGCGCCAAAAAAAAGCTCAAAGGCATAAGTAGCTTTGGTAAACTATAATTGGTAAAATCATAGCTGGGATAAGCAATATAGTCCTGTACGAACGCCATTATACCCTCTGTAAACAACGCGTAGGTGGTAGCGAGCAGAAGCACCACAAGTAGCGCGGCAAAAGGCATGAGCCAGTTGCGGTAATTACCGGCGCAATAAAAAATAATGGCAAAATAGAGCAATACTAAAAATAACAGGCTGGAAAAATAAAACAGGGAAGCGACAAAGATCCAAAATGCCGAGTCAAATATTTTTTTATGGATGTCTGTTCTAGACCGCAGACTGTAGATACGTCGCAAGGCAAGCATGACGAATAGCCCAGCAACAATAATGCACGCATGTAAAAATATGGCCGGAAGTGCAAGGCAAAAAAATGCAAAACACAATACCGCATAACTATTTTTACGGGTAAGCGCATTTTTCTTCACGACAAAATCAGGCACGCCCAGCGTAAGCAGAAAACCGAAAATAATACCGACTTTACGAACAATAAAACCACCAGCGGAAAGAGTTGCCCACGTGGCCAGAGAATACATGACCAAAAAAATGACCACAACAATCCCAATGACCACAAAATTGATAGGTTTTGAAGAGGCAAAAAAGCGTCTTAGCATAACTGGTGATCCCTTAGCGGTTAAAAATAGTGGTTTTGTAGTTTAAGAGCCA
>JBDNGW010000586.1:0-6354 GCA_041689735.1 Leeuwenhoekiella sp.
CTCTGAGCGTCATATTTTAACTGCTTTGGTAAACAACTAATATACAGATAATCAGGGAGTTATCCTATTTTTGATGCAATTATTTTTAACTTATTTTATTGATGTTCAGTATTTTAAACCTAAACTTAACGGACTATTGTAATAAGATACACCGAGTTTTTCATAAATAAATTGCGAATTCTGACCGAGTTCGAGCAGCTTTTCAAACAATGGGATTGCATCGCTTATAAAACCCCGACTGAAATTATTTTGTGCCAGTAGTGAGATGATCTCCACATTGTTGGGATAGCTTTCCATAGCTTTTTTACATAAACGGGCTACAATCAGAAAGTTTTTGTGCTGAAGGTAATACTTGACGGTTTGGTAAAGGGCTTTCTGATGCGTACTGTCCAGCGCGACCGCATGCTCAAAATCGGCTATAAAAGGAGTATTATCGTCTTTTTTGACCATTAAACTGTCTGTATTTACGAATGCAGAAGTATCCCTAATTTGCATTTTTGCACGGCCGCGCTGATAGTAGAAATTGGGATTGGTTTTATACGTTTTTATCAATACACTGAAAATGCTATCTGCCATTTTATAATGCGCCGTTGTGATCAATAGCTTACCGTATTCATTTAGCGCCACCGTTTCTTCCGTTCCTGTTGCTGCTTTTTTATAATTGGAAAGTGCATCCCCAAGGGTTCCTTTTGCCTGATGTGCACGGGCAATTTTCAGGTAAATAGCCTGATTCTTAGGCTGAATATTTGAATAATCAGTAATCGCTTCGGTATAATTTCCCACGGAATACAAACTGTCCGCAATAGCCAAAGCCGAAGGGTTTTGAGCTTCGGCTTTGAAAAAACAACTAATTGTGATTAAAATTAAAAGTTTATACATTTTTGACTTTATCAGGGTACTTTAAAACGAATAGGGACAACATACAGCGCAGCCATTTTTTTTCCTTTGTGCGCACCAGGGCGCATTTTTGGTAACATGGTAATTACTCGTTTTGCCTCGTCCTGAAGTGATTTTTCACCAAATCTGGTTTTAATGGTATTGATGCTTCCATTTGTGTCAATGATAAAACTCACATCGACTTCATGTATTCCCGAAACCTTAAGATTTTTACCTGCCGAAATATCAAAGTGATTCTGTATAAACTGAGCAATAGTTGCTTCTACACAGTCGCTTTGAGTTTTTCTATTGCCTTCTGCACACGATTCAAATACCGGCACTTTTTTTATGGAATTGAACTCGATATGATCGTTGCTCAGATCATCAAAGTTGAAACTACGGTTCTGCTGACCAACGGTTACGCTCGCCCTGTCATACTTTTTGACCATATTATTGAGCAAGGATTTTTCCATTGCCGTTAGCGTTTTCTTCTGTGCTAATGTAGTTTGCAATGCCGCGATCTTTTCAGAAATTCCTTCCTTTTCAATATTTTGATCTTTTTGTTCGGAAGTACAGGAACCAATTATAACACCAATTAACAAAAGTGGCAACCAAAGAATTATTTTTTTACTTGATTTTCTCATGATTTCTGATTTTAGAAAATGTTTTACTCTGCAACTTGAAAAACAATGGGCAAGACATATATAACACCTACGCGCTGTCCATTCTGTTTTCCTGGTTCCATATGTGGTAATAAATTCACAACACGCTCTGCCTCTTTTTCTAAAGCAGGGTGTGAACCTCGCACACCCATCAATTGTACATGCCCATTCTTGTCTATCTTAAACTGTACATAAATTTTATTTATACCCGTTAAACCCAACTTTTTACCCAGACTTGTATCAAACTTTTCATTGACAAAAGCGCTTACACTTTGAGACATACATTCCTTTTTGGCTTCATTGTCAGTTAAACCTTCACAACCTGGATAGGTGGGAGCTTCCTCAATGACTGCAAAAGGGACATCTGTGATTTCCTCGTCACCATCATAATCATCAACACTGATCGAGATTTTTGCTTTTGAACTTGTTACCTTATTCAAAGAATGGGTTGCTAAATCAACAATTCCCTTTTTCTCCTTTTCCGTCAATTCCCCTTTTGTATCAATTGTAGCCTGCAGATCTGAAATCTGCTGCTCCAAGGTTTCTGACTGCTTGTTTTCTGAACCGTTATCGGTGGAGCAGCCTACGTACGTAAGCATGCCGGCAAGTACGGGGAGAAGAAGTAAATACTTCCATTTTGCGGTGGTTTTTGAATTTTTGTGTAACATAAGGATTCGTTTTTTGATTAATGAATGATTGAAAAATGTATTGATAAATGAAACTTTTTGACTTCCAAAAGCGGTATTGAGCAGTTGGTTATAATACGATCTTGGTTCGCTGTGGCACACCGCTTTCGCGTCTGCGATATATTCATGCAGTTCGCCAATGCTGCGCTGATAAACGTAAATAAAAGGGTTGAACCAGAACAGCACCCGCAATAGTTCAAAAAACAGCAGATCGAGACCGTGCCGTTGGATAACGTGTACTTCTTCATGGGCCAGAATGTGCCGGCGGGTTTCCACATCCAAGTTTTCGCCCAGAAATATGGTGTTTAAAAAGGTAAAAGCGGCATCGCTATTGGGAATTGTTATGATACGCTGATCGCCATTTCGCTTAAAGCGGAAGTACCTATTGATTTCCTGGTATTTGCGTAACAATATCCCCGAAGTAAATACCACGCCAGTCAAGTAGAGCGCCATCCACCAAAAACCATTGGACAGATTTCCAAATGCTATGGGCGCTGAAGTTTCTGCTGAAATTGCACCTATAACTACCGGACTCAATTCTTGAATTTGTAGCGGGAGGATCACTTGAGTTTGTAGCAGCGGTATTTCCATAAAAGGGAGCACAAAGGCAAGCAGAACGGTACTTAAAAGGTAGATCCTGTTCCATTGAAAAAAAGTTTCCTTCCGGAGGAAAAGCAGGTAAATACCCAAAAAAATGGCCTGAAAAACAATGACCTCTATTAGATAAGTTCCCATAATCAACGTTCTTTATTGATTTCTTTTAATATAGACTCCAACTCATCTACGCTCATGTCCTTTTTCTTCACAAAAAAGGAAACCATACTTTTAAAGCTTCCGTTGAAATAGTCGTTCACCATTTTATTCATGGAGTCGCTACTGTATTTGGCTTTTTGAACCAGAGGGAAATAGATGTGTCCCCTGCCCTCTTTTTTGTAATCAACAAAACCTTTGTTTTCCAAAATGCGAACAATAGTTGAAACCGTGTTATAGGCAGGTTTTGGCGCTGACATTTTCTCAATGATTGCGGCCACGTTGGCCTCTTTTAACTCCCAAAGAATCTGCATAATCTCTTCTTCGGCTTTGGTTAATTGTTTCATATACTGAGGAGTTTTATTGTTTATTCGTTTATTCGTTTATTTTTCAAATATACCTAAAACTTTAGTTTAAACTAATCTTTTAGGTAATAAATTTTTAAAATGTTCTTGATTATCTCCATTTATGCTGAAATAGTATAGGGAAAAACGCTAAAAAAGCAGTAAAATAGATTGATTGTTGTTGGTTTGCAATCGATTTTCTGCGGAAGTAAATTTGTTGAAAAATCTCGGTGCTTATGTTTTGCTTATTTGAAATTTCTCTTATGAGTTTCTTCGCTTAATAAAGGAAAGTGCCACGGTAGAAGACAGAAGGGTTAACTTTAAAAAATGGGTTTTTCAGCTAAATTATGTGTTTAACCACCCCGATCGCCTGAGGCGACCACCCCTCCTTTAAAAGGAGGGGTGCTTAAAAAATTACGTTTCTAAGAAACATAATTTTTTAAACAGAAACTTTAATGCTCACCACATAACCTTCCGCATTGCGGACATTGAAGACGGTGTCGTCTTCAAAAATAAGGTACTGGCCTTTGATGCCTTTGAGCACACCGTCGTAGCTTGGCGTTTTTTCTAGATTGAGGCTTTTTAGCTTTTCGGGATAGCGCAATACGGGGAATTCTATATGGGTTTCCTGTGTGCTGTTTATAAAATAATCCTGCGCTTCCTCGGGGATAAATTGCTTCAGCTGATCCCTGAATTCAAATAGATTTTTATCCTCTATGTCATTCCGGAGCATTTTTCGCCAGTTGGTTTTATCTGCTACGTGGCTTTTAAGCGCGACTTCGGTAATTCCGGCGAGGTATCGGTTTGGCGTTTCGACAATTTCTATTGCTTCGTGCGCGCCCTGATCTATCCACCGGGTGGGAACTTGTGTTTTTCGGGTAACGCCCACTTTTATATTGCTGCTGTTTGCGAGGTAAACGATGTGCGGTTTTAACTGTACCTGTTTTTCATATTCCAGATCGCGGTGCTCTTCATCCAAATGTGCAGTACTTAATTCCGGCCGCATGATCCAGTCGGCCGTTTGTGGAAGTTTATAAAAATCATCGTAGCAATAGCCCTGTCGATAGATTTTTTTGTTTTTTCCGCAGGCAAGGCATTGATAATGCAGGAAATCGATGTGTAAATGTTTGTTCAGAAGTTGGTTTACATGAATAAAATCCGACTCAAACAGTAGATAATATTGCACGGGACTTTGAAATTCCGTTCTCATTTTGGTCAGAACGCCTTGATACTGCATAAAAATAATGTTTATTGTTTCTCGAATGCTTTCGTTCTAGCTTCACATAAAATAATGGAAAAATGTATTTTTGGAAGATACTAAGTTTACCGCTGAAGAGATTGCAGAATTCAACAAACAAAGCAAATGTTGCCTTCAATTTATATCTCCAGTACGGTATAAAAATTTAGAAAAACCTAACTTTAAACCGCTTAAAGCTAAACCTGCCCAACTCTTTTTATTGGTCTTTAAGTAAACAAAGATACTAACAAAAATGCCTATTACTTTAGTCAATTCGGTCGCGTCCTGGTTTTTGAAGAAACGCATCCACCAGATGGAGCTTTTCATAAAATACCCGCACGATGTGCAGCAAGAGTTGCTACTCAAACTTGTGCACCGGGCCAAGAATACAGAACTGGGTAAGAAATACGGCTTTGAAGACATTAAAAACTACGAGCAGTTTACGCAGCGTGTGCCGCTGACTACCTACGAGCTCTTTCAGGAAAAAATAGAACGTGGCAGAAAAGGGGAGACAAATATTTTCTGGCCCACGCCCATACGCTGGTTTGCACAGAGCAGCGGTACAACAAACGCCCGCAGCAAATACATTCCCGTAAGCCAGGAATCGCTGGAAGATTGCCATTATGCCGCCAGTAAAGACCTGCTTTGCATTTACCTGAACAATAACCCTGAATCACAGATGTTTACGGGTAAAAGCCTGCGCCTGGGCGGAAGCAAAAAACTGTATGAAAACAATGGCACTTCTTACGGGGATTTATCTGCTATTTTAATCGATAATATGCCATTCTGGGCCGAATTTAGCAGTACGCCCGGCAATGAAGTTTCACTCATGGATGACTGGGAGATTAAAATGCAGGCCATCGTTAACGAGACCATAAATGAGAACGTCACCAGTCTGGCCGGAGTGCCTTCGTGGATGCTTGTATTACTTAACAACGTACTGGAAACGACACGAAAAGGCTCCATTTTTGAAATCTGGCCCAATCTTGAAGTATACTTTCACGGTGGAGTTAGCTTTGAGCCCTACCGCGAACAGTACCAGAAAATACTGCCCAAAAAAGATTTTCGTTACTATGAAATCTATAATGCTTCCGAAGGGTTTTTTGCCATACAGGACCGTAATGACTCTTCAGAATTGTTGCTTATGCTTGATTATGGGATCTTTTATGAGTTCATTCCGGTACGGGGAAATGCTGGACAAAATGAAGCGCCCATCCCGCTTGATCAGGTGCGACAGAATGTCAATTATGCCGTGGTCATTACCACAAATGCCGGACTGTGGCGCTATAAAGTGGGCGATACGATACGCTTTACGTCCCTAGATCCCTACCGTGTAAAAGTCACAGGCCGCACAAAGCACCACATTAATGCCTTTGGCGAAGAACTGATCATAGAAAATGCAGAAAAGGCGCTGAAAAAAGCCACCGCACTTACCCATTCTGAAATTGTGGAATATACCGCCGCGCCCATTTTTATGATCGGAAAAGAAAAAGGCGCCCATGAGTGGATCATCGAGTTTAAAACCAGTCCAAAAAACCAGGATACATTCTGCAAACTACTGGATGATAGCCTTCAGGAAATAAACAGCGATTATGCTGCCAAACGTTTTAATAATCTTACGCTCAATGCGCCCAAAATCCATTTTGGCCGAAACAATCTGTTTTATGATTGGCTGAAAACCAAAAATAAGTTGGGCGGGCAGCATAAAGTACCGCGACTTAGCAATACCCGGGAATATCTAGAAGAATTATTGGAAATGAATGGGTAGCAGTGAAACAGTGGGTAGTGAGCAGTGGGCA
>JBDNGW010000587.1:0-1720 GCA_041689735.1 Leeuwenhoekiella sp.
AGCAAAATTATTCTAGTTATAGTTACGGGCGGAACCGGTACCTTTTTATTGGAACGTTGGCATATAGTTGCGGGACATTGGACGTATGCTGAAAATATGCCAATAGTTCCTTGGGTCGAAGTGGGTCTCACTCCCCTACTACAGTTTACTATTCTTCCCATTATTATTTTCCGTGTTGGAAGAATACTTTTAAATAGACAATTTAGATAATTTAGATAATTTAGATAATTTAAAACTTTATAAAGTGTATCAAAAAAGAGCGTATAGAAATAAAAATATAAAAAAGGAGATATCTCAAAAAAACAAAATTACCAAAAGGGATACAATAATTGCATTAGTCTCTTTTCTTGGAATTTTTGTAGCAGCCGCTTTTTTTGCCTATAGAATGATGTTTTTTAGCCCTTCTGAAGTTCATTCAGAGCATAAAACGTTGGCTTACCAAATTGTACCCAATAATGAAGTGTGTATGTTAAACAATAGTTATAGAGCGGAAGCAATTCCCTATATATTGATAGGAAAGAACTCCTATTTTGGCTGCTGTAATAGCTGCACAGATCAGTTATTGAAAAATCCAGAAGAGCGATATGCAATAAATCCTATAACAGGAGTAAAAGTAGATAAATCTATGGCAATAATCCTACGAAAAGTAGATGATAACTCTTCAATATATTATTTCAATACAACTCAAAATGCAAAAACTTTTATAATCAGGGAAAAGGCTAAGCAAAAAAGCGGGACTTTAGTTCCCGTGGCATTTTTCAAAAGGGTAGGCTGATAGGATTTTGAAGAAAATGGTTCGTCCTTCACGCAAGAATCTGCCAGAAATTCAAGGTTTTCTTCCATAGCCCGAAAATACAACCAACAAAACGGGTTAAACCAGAGCACAATACAGCATAAACGCCCCAAAAGTATGTCCAAACTATGCAACTGCAAAGCATGTGCCCGCTCATGCTGTAAAATCATTTCCAGTTCTTGTTTCGTATGCGCCTGAGGATCGTAAACAATATATTTTAAAAAAGAAAATGGAGCTGAAACGCCGGGGATTTCCACATAAATAAGTCCGTTTTTAGTGTAAAAATCCTGTTTTTTTATATAAACAAGCAGGCTGATCAATTGGTTAACAAAATATACCGAAAGAACCAACACACCTGCGCCATAAACGATCAGCCCAAGTTCCCAGAAGTCAAGAGTTGAAATTTGTGCGGTGTTCAAAACCCCTTGGTTGGCCATTTCCGCTAATGGTATTTTGGGAAAATTCAGGGAAGCGACCTCAACGTTACGTGTAAAAATAACACTGGGTAGAAAAAGTGCGCTCAATAAACCAATACTTAAGAAATATCTATTGAATGCATAAAAGGTCTCCTTAGCCAGCAAAAACCGGTAGCACAGCAAGAAAATAACAAGAAGCAGACTGCTTTTTAAAAGGTAGAGAAGGGTTTCCATACTAGTTTTTGTTTTTTTCGATCATATCCAAGATTTCTCGAAGCTCCGCTGCGGTGATTTTTTCCTCTTTCGCAAAAAAGGATACCATATTTTTATAACTACTGTTGAAAAATTTTTGTGTGGCATCGTTCATGAATTTTTTGCCATAAACATCGCGAGGCACCAATGGATAATATTGATGGGTCTTTCCATAAGCTTTATGTCCCACAAACCCCTTTTCCTCTAGATTGCGAATCATGGTAGACACGGTGTTATAATGCAGATCCTGGCCATCGAG
>JBDNGW010000588.1:0-1852 GCA_041689735.1 Leeuwenhoekiella sp.
GAGCTAACCTGGTCGTTAGGAGAGTAGTTTGCGGCCTATATTTTATTTTTTTAAATGATAAGCGGGTTGTGTCCAATACCTTCCCGCTTTTTTAAGAAGAAAAAGAAAGAAAACCATGAAAAAAGCAAGTCTGTTAATGATTATTGGTTCCTTGTTGTTATTGGGACTCTTTAAGTTTCCCCTATGGAACATTGAGTTGGGGGCGCTGCAATATCCTGATCCTTTGGGAATGAATATTTATATTAGGGGAATAGAGGGAGAAGAGGAATTTGATATTCAGAATATCGATGGCCTAAACCACTATATCGGTATGCGTACCATTCCCAAACCTGAGGATATGTGGGAATTCGGGGTTTTCCCAAAGGTCATAATCGGGATGATCTCTTTGGGTGTGCTTATCGGACTCTTTGGCTTCTTTGAAAAAATAAGCTATAAATGGTTTTTAGGCTGGTTTATGCTGATGTCCGTATTGGGTGTTCTGGGTATGTATGATTTTAATAATTGGATGACCGATTATGGTAGCAACTTGAACCCCAATGCTATTATGAAACTAACCCATCCCGATGGAACGCCTATGACGTATAGCCCTCCCTTATTTGGCTATGAGAAAATGTTGAATTTTGACGTCACCTCGCTGCCCGCTCCTGGCGCCTGGATGATGTTTACGGGAATGATGTTGACCATCGTGGCGTTTTTTATCGGATGGAAAAGTCAAAACTCGATAAAGAAACAAGAATCGCATAAACTGGCACCGGTATAGGTTTTATCGACCCTTCCTGTATCTAATCATTTACTCAAGCACAGGTGGTAATCTATTTAATGTAGCATTTTCAGATGTGAAAATTTAAATATTTGAATCGAAAACAAATTAAAATGACAAAACAGATTCTCCTTTTGCTTATCGTACCATTGTTATTTGCGTCTTGCAGCATCAGTCCTGAACGTATTAATTACGGTTCAGACGCCTGTTCCTATTGTAGTATGACGATAGTTGACCAGCAGCATGGTGCGGAATACGTGACCAAAAAGGGAAAAGCCTTCAAGTTTGATTCCATAGAATGTATGATGAATGCGGTAAAGGATACGGATAGTACCAAAATAGCACTCTTCTTAGTCAACGGTTTTGACAAGCCTGGCAAATTGGTCGATGGCACAAAAGCTACTTATCTTATCAGTAATAACATTCCCAGTCCCATGGGGGAATTTCTGTCAGCTTTTGAAAACAAGGACGCTGCCGGTGTGGCACAGAGCGAACAAACAGGAGAACTTTTTACCTGGAAGGAGGTAGAACAACGGTTTACAATTAAATAAACAGCAACGGATGAAATCAATGGACAACGAAAGCGCAGACATAAAGAATATGGAAACAGCGGAATGCCTGCAATTACTGGGAAAAAATTATATTGGCCGTTTGGCTTATATTTTTGGCGGATCTCCACATATCATTCCAATAACTTATTTTCATGATGCGGAAGAAAAATGCATTTTAGGATATTCCTCTCTAGGTTATAAGATCAATGCAATGGAAAAAAACGCGAGGGTCGCCTTTCAGGTAGACGATATTCTATCTATAGATCAATGGCGTTCCGTTTTGATTCATGGTAATTTTGAGGAACTTGAGGGAAGCACGTCCAAGAAATTCCTTCGTCGGTTTGCCGAGGGCGTACAGAATACCATTTCACAAAAGAAAGGTAAGGCACCTAGATTCATAAAGGATCTATCGAGCCGATCACAAGAACGTGGGATCCCGATAGTCTATCGAATTCATATTACGGATATTGTTGGAAAGATGAGGAAGGAATAAACGAGTGGACAGTATTCAGTAAGCAGTTGCAGTGTGCAGTATTTAGTA
>JBDNGW010000589.1:0-4055 GCA_041689735.1 Leeuwenhoekiella sp.
CAGTTTGGACGCAGTAGGGACTAAAAATACCAAACTCGCGCTCTGGACGCTGCGCTATATGCACAATCCCAACGCGGTAAATGGTTTGATCACTGCATATGAAAATACAAAAGAGCAGCAGTTAAAAACCGAAATCCTTTCCACCCTTGCCCGTTTGTACAAAAAGGAAAACGATTTTGATGGTATGACCTGGTGGGGAACGCGGCCAGATACGCACGGGCCATATTACAACGCGGTAACCTGGGAATCATCGGCAACCATTAAAAATCTGCTTATGAAGGCATATGAAAATAAAACAGTGGCAGATAATGCTTATTTCGTTGCTTTAAATAAAACGCTACAGCTGGATATTGATGCTTTTGACCAGCCAGAACTACAGCTTGCCGTTGAAAATGCACCGGAAGATTCGTCAATAGATCTGGACGCCATAACAAGTAAGAAAGGCCAAGTGGGCAAGGCTTCCATTGAAGATGTGATCCGCGCCGTTGGCGATATAAAAGGCGATCCCACACAGGGGAAAGCGCTTTTTGACCAACAAGGTTGTATCGCCTGCCACAGCGTTTCCAAAGGTGAAAATCTCAAGGGGCCGTATATGGGTCAGATCGGTTCCATCATGAACCCCGTACAGATCGCCGAATCCATTTTGAAGCCAAATGCATCGATTTCACAAGGTTTTGCCACGGTTTTAATTCATACCAAAGACGATAAAAGTTTTATGGGCTTTGTCACTGCAGCCTCTGCCGATGAAATAGAACTTCGCGATATTACCGGTAAAGTGACCAAGATAGCAACCGACAACATCGCGGAACGAGAAGAAATGTCCAACTCCATGATGCCACCCGGCCTGGCCAATTCGCTGTCTTTTGAAGAATTCTCCTCGCTGGTGACATTTCTTTCTCAGCAGAAGTAGGAGCTTGTGATTTTAGAACTTTGTTTAAAAATATGTGTATGAGCCGGCTGCCGTTAGGGTGGCAACTTGCAGGTCACGCTAAAAACGGGTCGAAAAAATTAAAGGCTCAAAGGAACAACGAGCGTAAAGCTCCCCTCCTTTCAAAGGAGGGGGAAATTTCAGCTTTGCTGAAAGAGGGGTGGTTGCACGTTGCCACATCGGGTGCGCCCAATATTTAAAATGATCTCCGGCAGGCAGTAAACTTCCAGCCCAAACCAAAAACAGATCGAAAAAATTGAAAGCTGAATAGGAAATCCAGCGTAAGGCTCCCCTCCTTTTTAAGGAGGGGAAAATTTCAGCTTTGCTGAAAGGGGGGTGGTTGCACGTTGCCACATCGGGTGCGCCCAATATTTAAAATGATCTCCGGCAGGCAGTAAACTTCCAGCCCAAACCAAAAACAAATCGAAAGCTGAATGGGATATCCAGCGTAAGGCTCCCCTCCTTAAAAAGGAGGGGGAAAATTTCAGCTTTGCTGATCCCGATAGTTATCGGGAGGGTGGTTGCACGTTGCAACATCGGATGCACCCATATATTTGAAATGATCACCTGCAAAAATCTAAGACAAAGTGTTATCTCATTCTTCAGAAAACAACCTACCTCTCCAGATACTATATTGTAGTAAACAACGCTTCTCGATACTTTTTTAGTTTCCGCTTTCGCTCCAAATAAAAAAACTCGGCGTGACATTTTGGAAACCTATAGTCAGTTCGAGTGCGCGGCGGTAGGAGCGTGTACCTGCCTAACGCCAAAGACAGCTCGAGAACTTTTACAACGATGAAAATTTATCTATGATAATTGTTGTCACAACGCTTCTCGATACATCCCGATGATTCCGATAGCTATCGGGACGGGACACTCGAAATGACATTTTAGAAACCTAATAAAAGCTCGAGTGGGCGACGGTAGGAGCGTATATCGAGAACATTTAATTCGATAAAAAATTTTTAGGATAATTGTAGTAAACAACGCTTCTCGATACTTTTTTAGTTTCCGCTAGCGCTACAATTAAAAACACTCGAAGTGACATCTTGGAAACCTACTGTCAGTTCACGTGCTCGACGGTAGGAGCATGTACCTACCTACCGGCAAAGGCAGGTCAAGAACATTTATATCAAAATCTCAAAAGACATTGCTTAAAACAACGCTTCTCGATGCTTTTTTAGTTTCCGCTATAACTACAATTAAAAACACTCGAAGTGACATCTTGGAAACCTATAGTTAGTTCGAGTGCGCGACGGTAGGAGCGTGTACCTGCCTACCGACAAAAGCAGGTTGAGAACGTCTATATCAAAATCTCAAAAAACATCTTTTAAAATAGCGCTTCTCGATACTTTTTTAGTTTCCGCTTTCGCTCCAAATAAAAAAACTTGAAGTGACATCTTGGAACCCAAATGTCAGTTCGAGTGCGCGACGGTAGGAGCGTGTACCTGCCTACCATTTGGCAGGTCGAGAACCCTTACTTAACGATTACCGAAGTCTGATCAAGCCCCGTATTGCCGGTTTTGGGATCATAGGCATAAATGCTGATGTGATAAACACCTTTTTCTAAGTTTGTGGTTGCGGCAAAAGTACTCTGCTTATCCGCAAAATGCAGTTCAACTTCTGTATTGTTTCCGGTGTCGCTCACAATCAATGCTTTTACCTCATAGTCATTGGCATCCCAGATTCCGTCTGGGGAAGTGGGGCAACCGCACATCATGACCACATTGGCTTTGAGCGTTAGTTCACTGCCAGCGGAAATGCCTTCGTGCGTCTGCGGACTCAGAATATCGACCACAAAACCGGGAATTTCAAGAACAAGGCCTTCGCCTTCTATATTCTTACCCGGAATGAGCCACAGCTGGGTAGAACTGAGAACTGCAGCCTGTCGTTTCAGCACGGGCGCATAGGCTTCAACGGTTACAAAAACGGGTTCTTTAAGGTCTAAATCGGCAGTAAAACCGGCAGTTTTATCATCGGTGATTGGCTCGTATCTTTTATGCGGAGTTTTCATGATTTTCTCCGTATCACCGGTGCTTCCGGTTGTGATTCCTTCAGCCAAAATTTCCCCGGTTTGGGCATTCTTTATGATAATTTGCGCACCACCAATGGAAGTACCTATAAATTTGGCATCTTTCGCTTTAGCGCGAACCGTTACCGAAGTATTTTGAGCAAAAGCGGTTGAAAATGACATAAAAACAGCGATTATTGAGCTAAAAATGGAGATTTTTCTGATCATTATTTTTTCTTTTAATCTATCGAAAAAAAGGAGATACAGCGCGGTACAGTTCCTTAAATATTCGTTAAAACCACGGACTGTATTTATTTTTTTGGCATAGACAAAAGTGTCCAACAAAGCCACCGCGATCAGAGCCGATTGGATACCTTATAAAATAAGGGCAATCTCATAACGTGGAAGGAAAAAGGAGGCGCTTCCAGCCGAAAATCCAGATAATAAGTTACACTTACAAAAGTTCCCATGCTCAGCGCTGTGATGCCAAAAATGGCCATTAAAACCGGTTGTTTCATAAATTCGCCATTTAAGACCAATTATTGCCTTAAATGAACTGTTTTTTGGTGGAATTAAGCGGTTTTTGACGAACTAATAAAAAAGTATACCGGTTCAAGTAAACTTGTAAGTAATCTAATTAGGTAGGCCAGATCCTGGCAGAAAAAAATGGACTGGATTCGTGTTAACCTTGATAAAGCGGAAAAACGCGGTTTTTCCCAGCCGGAGTGGACAGAAATCCTGGAGATTGCACGCAATGGGCAAAATAATGATATATTGGCGCAGTGTTGATGCTGAGGAAGACTTTATTGGAATATATCACTAGATCTTCTAGTTTTTCAGTAGGCTTTTAAAATTTTGAAAATTGCGTATATACGTCCTTTAGACGGGATATGTGTATATCAATGATTTTACACGCATATACAACCCTATATTGGAGATTATGAAGAGTAATTGTTTAAATTGCTTATAACCTATAGTTGTAAACAATGCCAGAACGGAAGCCTGTATTCAAGAACTTAACACTAAAAACATAAATGAATAATTTTTTAAAAGGAAGATTGAAAAGTCTCAAATACGCAATAAGAGGTTTTTTTTTACTAATTAAAACAGAACATA
>JBDNGW010000590.1:0-3699 GCA_041689735.1 Leeuwenhoekiella sp.
AAGACTTTGGGATCGCGAAAGTCTATGCCCTGACCTTCATTGGGCACAACCGGATTGCCGTCATATTTGGTCCAGTTATCGCCTTGATCAAGGCTGTAGGCAATACCTTGGGTCTGGTAATCTTTTCGGCCTGCCTCGGCCATTTCGGCATTGTGATAGGTAAACATTGCGACCATGGGCGGATTTTCGGCGGAGCCAAAACCGGATGTGTTTTTAAGGTCAACCACTGCACTTCCGGAGAAAATATATCCCAGTGAATCGGGTTTAAGCGCAACCGGTTTATGCGTCCATTCCCTCAAGTTTTCGCTTGTGGCATGTCCCCAGTGCATGGGTCCCCATTTAGTATCTTCGGGATAATATTGATAGAATAGGTGGTAGGTGCCTTTGTAAAAAACAAGTCCGTTGGGATCGTTCATCCAGTGCGCTTCTGGGGAGAAGTGGTATTGCGGTCTATAGGGTTCTTGATAATAGGAACTGTCGTTTTGCAACATATTTTTATCATTGCCAATCGATATGGGTTTTTGGTTTTCCTTGCAACCTAAAGCCAAAAAAGCGGTAAGTAAGAGCCCAAAGAGGAGATTGCTACACCTGTTCATGTTATGTTCATTTTAGGATTGTTTTAAATAGGAGTTGAAAATATAACTTTTTATCCAAAATATATCGTTTTCGTTTGTAGATTTAGGGCAGGTTTAAAATCAATTCAAACTGATGTTCAATAGTTTGAGGTTCTGGCTAAGTCTAGAAGTCGTTTAATATGGGGATATTCAACAAATTTTTGACAACTCCACCGTTTACAAAACATTGGGAATCAGCAAGAAGTCAGTTTAAACAAGCTCCTAGGGCATTATAGAGGTCAACACACCTCTAGCCTTATAGAAACAGGTATATTTACACTTTTGTTATTATGAGAAGAAAACTTACACTTAAATTAATTGCACAGGAGCTTGATGTATCTATATCCACAGTTTCAAAAGCCCTGCGCGACAGTCCAGAAATAAGCGAGGAGACCCGTGAAAAAATAAAAACCTACGCTAAAAAGTATAATTATAAGCCCAATAACATTGCCCTGAGCCTAAAAAACAGGAAAACCAATACTATTGGCGTGATCATCCCTCAGATCGTGCATCACTTTTTTACCACGGTGATACGCGGTATTGAGATGACGGCCAGGGAGCACAATTATAACGTGATCATTTGTCTTTCAAACAATGATTTTGACAAGGAAGTGCTCAATATGGAACTGCTCGCTAACGGAAGTACAGACGGGTTTATCCTTTCGGTATCCAAAGAAACCATGCTCAAGGAAGATTATCATCACCTTAATGAGGTGATTGAGCAGGGAATGCCGGTTGTGATGTTTGACCGTGTGGTAGAAGGTATTGCCTGTGACCGTGTGCTCATAGACGATAAGGCCGGCGCTAAAAAAGGTGTGATGCACCTGCTTAAAACCGGCTGCCGTAAAATAGGCATTTTGACCTCACATGATTACAACAGTGTAGCGCGGCTCAGGACCGAGGGATATATGGAAGCCCTTACCGACGCTGGTGTGGCGATTAACGAGGACTTGATCTTAAAGCTGGATAATATCGATGAATGCGGTGAAGACTGTCATGAGAAAATCAAGCAGTTCGTGCAGAAAATCGACTTGGACGGCATTTTTACGGTAAATGAACTTTTTGCCGTGGCAGCAGCACGTTATATCAAAGAAGAGGGCAAGACCATTCCCGATGACATATCAATCGTTTGTTTTACAGATGGTGACCTTTCCCAGCATTTTCTCCCCAGTCTTACCACGGTAAGCCAACACGGAGAGGAAATGGGGCGCAAAGCAGCTGAAATATTGATAAATAAGCTCCAGCGCGACGAAGAAGGCGAGGAATCTACAACCACTTATATTGATACCAGTTTGATTCAGCGTGAATCTACACACAATTTGAAAAACAGATAAACAATTCTAATGAGCAAAAAAGGAATTATTTTTGACCTTGACGGGGTGATCGTAGATACCGCAGGGTTTCATTATCTAGCCTGGAAACATCTGGCAAATCACCTTGGCTTTGACTTTACCGAAGAGCAGAACGAGGATTTCAAAGGGGTGAGCAGGGTTAGATCATTGGAATTATTGCTTGAAATAGGCAATAAAACGGCCTCTCAGGATGAAAAGGATAAATGGCTGAAATCAAAAAATGATGAGTACCTCAGCTACATTGACGGTATGACCCAAGATGATATTCTTCCCGGTGTTCTAAAAGTGCTTGACTACTTAAAAGCAAAAAAAGTGCCCATTGCTTTGGGATCTGCCAGTAAAAATGCAGGAGCCATTTTAAAACGTGTAAACTTGTACAAAATGTTTGATGCTACTGTAGATGGCAACGACGTTTCCAAGGCCAAACCAGATCCAGAGGTATTCCTTATAGGTGCCAGGGAACTTGGCATTGATGCAGTGGATACCATTGTTTTTGAAGACAGCATCGCCGGTATACAGGCGGCCAATATCGCAGGAATGGTGAGCGTGGGAATTGGTGATGCAGAAGTGCTGTACGAAGCTGATTATAATTTCAACGATTTTACCGAAATAGACAACCAATTAATAGACAAACTTTTGAACTCTTAAATCATGAACCAAGATTATATAATTCCCTCCGCCTGGTCAATTCTAGAAGAAGGTTTTGAAAAAGACCGTGTCACTTCTTCTGAAAGTTTAATGAGTATCGGCAACGGAGCAATGGGCCAGCGCGCCAACTTTGAAGAGGATTATAGTGGCAACACTTTTCAGGGGAGTTACATAGGCGGTATTTATTACCCGGATAAAACCCGAGTGGGCTGGTGGAAAAACGGCTACCCAGAATATTTTGCCAAAGTGATCAACGCCCCCAGCTGGATAGGCATAAAAGTGGTCATAGATGATGAAAAACTGGACTTGAATACCTGTTCGAACGTTTCCAATTTTCGCAGGGAATTAAATATGAAAGAAGGTTGGCTGGGGCGCAGCTTCAACGCCACTTTGCAAAACGGAGTGGAAATCAAGGTTTCCGCGCAGCGCTTCCTGAGCATGGAACATGATGAGGTGGGCGCCATAAAATATAAGGTAACTCCGCTCAATCGCGATGTTACTATGAGTTACGAGCCTTATTTGGACAGTGGGATCACCAATGAGGATACTAACTGGGACGATAAATTCTGGAATACGCTTTCGGTGACCGACAAGGACAATAGAGCATATATCATGGCCCATACCATGAAAACCATGTTTTACGTGTGTACTGCTATGCACAATAGTTTTACCGTGGACGGAAGGCCCATTTCGCTTTCGCGGAAAACAAACCAGACCGAAACCTACATCGGTCATATATATGAGACTGAAATCAAGGAGGGCGAAAGTTTTGCCATTCATAAGATAGCCGGTTATGTGACTTCTTTCAACCATGATAAAGATACGTTGAAAGAGGAGGCTAATAAAGTGCTTGATACTACAAGTGCTTTGGGCTATGCGGCCTTGTTTAAAAAGCAGCAGGAAGACTGGGCCTCGATCTGGGCCATGTCCGACATCGTGATAGAAGGTGATGTGAAAGCGCAGCAGGGCATTCGTTTTAATATTATGCAGCTCAATCAGACCTATTCGGGTAAAGATTCCCGTTTGAATATTGGTCCCAAAGGATTTACCGGAGAAAAATACGGCGGTTCCACCTATTGGGATAC
>JBDNGW010000591.1:0-7533 GCA_041689735.1 Leeuwenhoekiella sp.
ACGGCTACCTGTTTTTGCGCCATAAATTTGTAAATAAGTTGGCGCATAGCGGTAGGCCGCACTTTTTTTTCAATTAAAAATTCTTCGATTTTGATCATTTTTTGAATCCTCTTTTACGGAAATCTGCTCTTTAATATAATATAACAATTTTCCGCTAAAATAAAATGGTTTATTACTTGTTTTCATTGCTATAATAATACGTTTGTGCTAATAAAAGTGCATCATCCTGCCTGCTTGTATAAGCAAGTTGGGTAATTCCGACAACTTTGAGAATAACAAGAATTTTTTGTGTCCATAAATACCTTTCGTATGAAAATGGTCTTTCTCGATACGATTTTTTGCAAAAATCACTCGAAATGACCGTTTTCAATGTAACTTTTTTTGTATATCCGTAATTACTCCTAAAAAGGAAATATTATGTGCTTTATGTCACATCGAGCCTGCCTTTGCCGGCAGGCAGGCGCTGTCGAGATGCTATTTATTTATGCTTCGACTTTAGTTTATCCTGAGCAAAGTCGAAGGGCTCAGCATGACAAAAACTTACTTTAGGTGTTTAAGCGGATAATTATTAATTTTTTACAAAAATCACTCAAAATGACAATTTCTACACATAATTATAGTGGTTTTCATAAATTAAAAGGTAAGTCGCTTTAGTTAGTCGCATTCATTTTAGCAGTATTAAATATATGTCATATAATTGGACTTTTATTTTGAACTGTAAAGATATAAATCCGACTTTATAAGCTGAAGACAAAAAGTTATATTTGAATACTATGAGAAATATTCTGAAACACTTCTTAAGGATGCCACAGCTCCTTCTTCTGATCTTTATTTTCATCTTCAGTTGTAAAGAAAATCCACAAATTCCTTCTTCTTCGGAAATGATTATGCAAAAGTCGGCTGAGATTGCGCAGGCATCTACTTCCGCGATGAGCACTAAAATGTACGCCGCTTCTATAAAAAAAGAGAACAATTATACTTTAGATCCCACAAAATGGGAAATCGTGCAAGGGGAAGTCAGTGACGATGTGGCATTGAAGAACCGCTTTCAGTTGGAGGCTGCTTTTCAAGATGCGGTAGAAAAAAAGTCGGATACGTTCAAAATTGGTGCCCTGGACGCGTTTTTTGACGTGGTGCGTGTGACCGAGGGCCGCAAGCGTTTTGAATCGTGGAAGGAAGGAATTACCCTGCCCGGCAACTTCAATCTTGTCATGAGCCCAGAAACGCATTTACGCGCACAGCCCAATAATAGCGCAAGATATGCATTGCTGACAAACGGAACGCATGATAATATAACTATACACGGTGGAAATCTTTATGGGGAGCGCAATGCACATGTTTATTCCGGTAAGAGCAGCGATGAATGGGGACACGTTCTTGATCTGGTAGGTCTGGAAAATGGGATCATCGATGGTGTGACCATAAAAGACGGCAACGGCGATGGAATGACCGTGCACGAACTAAATTTCACCTTCAAAGCAAACCACGATAAGACGAGAAACCTAAAAATCATCAACTGCACTTTTGATAATAACCGCCGTAATAATCTGGCGATTACCGGCGGTACGAATATTTTAGTCGAAAAAAACACGTTTCTCAATGCGGGCCAAGATACGCCAACTTCAAAAGGGACAAGTCCCAAAGCTGCAATTGATGTAGAACCCTATAAAGAGCGTGACAAAAAAACTGGAAAACTTATACATTACGAGAAAGCCGAAAAAATCATTATAAGGAACAATATTGAAAAAAGCAGCCGCTGGCAGGGATTTGTGGTTGCCACTGGCCGCGATGTGCTTATTGAAAACAACACGCTGGAGTCTTCCATTAATTTTGGATATTCAGATCATGTGATCATTAGGAACAATACAATCATTAATCCAAAAATGGGCAGCGTGGGCATGACGCTGGGCGCGGATAGCGATCGTGTTTTTGACAATAAAATATATAATAATGTAGTTAAAAATTTTAAGCAGGCACTCAGCGTACGCGGTAATGGGTATGAAATTTATAAGAATACGTTTACCAATTTTAATGCTGCACTGATTATTTATAATCTCAAAAATAGTTCGATCTACGATAACATTTTTACAAGTACATTAAAAGACAGCCGTGGATTATTTATTCATGTGACCACGGCAGATAGTTCTTCTATTGAAAACAACCATTTTACGGCACAAAAAAGTCCGTTGCATGTTTTCAATCTCAATTTTTATAACGGAAAGGAAAATAACCTCACCATTTTAGGCAATACCTTTACCGGAAATGACTCAGGAACAATAGGTAATTCTAATGGAATTTTATTTCAGAAGAACGTTTTTAACACCGGTCTGCGCATTATGGGAACCAAGCGTGTTTCTTTAAAGGAAAATCAAATTAATGCTGCCAATCTCGATGGTTTACAGATACGGGAAGGGAACGTTGATTTAGGTCTTTTAAGTAATCGAATAAGAAGTAAGAAGCAATGTATAGATGTACGCGAGGTTCCTGTAAATTTCATCAAAGAAGATAATTCTTGCAATAAATAGCTTAAAACAACTGATTTTTGGCTGAAAATGGCAATTTTGTGAGTATTTAGCAAATTTTAACATTTCTTTAATCGTATTGCAAACTTCATTCAGTAAGTTCCCAACTAATAATTGAAACAAAAGATATGAGCCAAGTTAAAGCGGAAGATACAGTTCAAGTACATTATACTGGTAAACTGGAGAACGGTCAAGTTTTTGATAGTTCTATAGATCGCGAGCCCCTTGAAGTTAAATTAGGACAGGGACAATTAATACCCGGTTTTGAAAAAGGATTGATTGACATGAAAGTAAAAGATAAGAAAACGGTAACCGTCCCTCACGCTGAAGCATATGGTGAGGTACAAGAGGATCTTTTTCAGGAAATTTCCAAAAGTGAATTACCTGCGGAAATAACCCCCGAAAAAGGAATGGGACTTGTTTCCAAAGATCCTGATGGTACCGAACGCCAATTGCGGGTAGCAGAGGTTAAAGAAGATTCTATTGTAATAGATACAAATCATCCTCTTGCTGGTCAAGATTTAATTTTTGATCTTGAGGTTCTCGATATAAAATAAACACTTAATATGTGATCACTAAGCTTGGAAGCAAAATGCTTTCGGGCTTTTTTTATGTGTAAACGGAATTAAAAAAGTATGAAAAAGTCCAAATATCGACGATAAATGTCGTTTTTTGGACTCTTTTTGATTTTTATCCTATTAAATATAGAACCCCTACACCAGTGAAATATCCCAAAAGTGCAATCCAACTAATGTGTTTTACGTACCACATAAATTCGATTTTTAGTAGACCCATAATGGCCACTCCAGCAGCAGAGCCTATGATAAGCACGCTTCCGCCGGTACCAGCGCAATAGGCAAGCAATTCCCAGAAGGTGGAATCCTGAGGATAAACTGACATAGGATACATTCCCATTGCTCCCGCTACCAGTGGCACATTGTCCACAACAGAAGATAACAACCCAATAAATATATTTACCAGATAAATATTATGGAACGTATTGTCTAGTACTAACGCCAGATCCTTAAGAATTCCTGCTGTCTGTAAGCTCGCTACAGCAAGTAAAATACCCAGAAAGAACAGAATACTGGGAGAATCTACCTTTCTGATCACCCCGGAGACAGATAGGGCACGTTTTTTATGATGCTCCTTGTCTTTGTGCATCAATTCGGTAACTACCCAGAGAACACCTAGGCTAAATAGCATTCCCATAAATGGTGGTAAATGGGTGACACCTTTAAATATGGGCACAAACAACAAACCGCCAACGCCCAACCAAAAAACAACGCGCTGCTCAAAAGTATTTACCTCTATGTGCTGCTCATTGAGTGCGATGGTATCTTCCGGGCGATCTACGGAACCTCCCATTTTAAAAGTGAGTACAATCAAAGGTACGAGCAAGCAAAAAAGACTGGGCAAAAATACCACGTACACGATATTAAGAGCAGTAATCTGTCCACCTATCCACATCATAATGGTAGTAACATCGCCTATGGGCGACCAGGCGCCCCCGGCATTTGCCGCCAGAATCACCATACCTCCAAAAAACCAGCGATCTTCTCGCTCTTTAAGTAATTTTTTAAGCAACGCGGCCATTACTATTGCGGTGGTCAAATTATCCAATGCCGCCGAAAAGAAAAAGGTAATACTACAGATAATCCATAGCAGTTTTATGCGGTTTGTTGTCGTGATCTTATCGGTCACTACCTCAAAGCCACGATGAGCATCCATAAGTTCAACAATAGTCATCGCAGCAAGTAGAAAGAATAGAATTTCTGAAATCTCTCCTACATGGCCAAGTAAGCTCTCATCCAGATAAGTGGCTAGGCTACCCTCATTTCCCGCTGCTTCAACCGCTGGGAGAAGAGTCTCACTGCCTACGATGAGCAGCACCCAGCATAGCACTCCTGTGAGAATGGCGGCGGCGGCTTTATCAATTTTTAAATTGTGTTCTAAAGCGATGCACACATACCCAAGCACGAAAATGGCAATCAACACAATGTACATAGTAAAGGAGGCTAGTAATTAATGATTGGTTTAATACGCTATTTCAAAGGTAAAATTTAGAATAAATATTTCTTTTAAATCCTGTTTACAACAAATAATTTATACTCTTTGTATAATGACTTTTTTAGGAACAGTTCCATTTGTGGTGCTATATACGCTATGACTATTATTTCAAATAACTTTTTATCTATTAAAGATATAGTAGGAATTTATTCTTTGCTGAAAAATGAACCATTTTCTGAGTATTGAAGGACATTTAAAAATAAAATGCTCTTTATTTTAAAAAATTAGAAATTATAACGTTCCCTTTTGTGATTTCTGAGAAGTTTATCCGACAAACTATCCATAATACAATGCTAATTACGATTTGCATCCTTATCTTTGTAGGTTAAAGTTTGGTATATCCTTAAATAAAATTAAATGAGGCATTGTGTTTTCATAAAAAAATAATAAAGTACACTTGTTATTACCACAATAAATTGTTTTTGTCGTTTAATGGTGTTATACTATCAGGTATTCAAAAAACTAAATACTATATATGAGACAGCTCAAAATCACCAAGCAGGTAACCAATAGGGAGTCGAAATCTTTAAATACCTACTTGCAGGATGTAAGCAAGTTGGATATGATTACTGCTGATGAAGAGGTCGAGTTGGCACAACGCATTCGGGAGGGCGATCAATTGGCCTTAGAACGATTGACGAAGGCTAATTTGCGTTTTGTGGTTTCTGTTGCAAAACAGTACCAGAATCAGGGTCTAAAACTTCCCGATCTTATTAATGAGGGGAATGTGGGACTCGTAAAAGCGGCAAAACGTTTTGACGAGACCCGTGGCTTTAAATTTATATCTTACGCTGTGTGGTGGATTAGACAATCTATCCTTCAAGCAATTTCTGAACATTCTAGAACGGTACGCCTTCCGCTTAATAAAATTGGCACAATTAGTAAAATCAACAAAGCTTTTTCTTATTTAGAGCAAAGTTTAGAGCGTCCACCATCTGCAGATGAGATCGCTAAAGAACTTGACATGACCATCTCTAAGGTGAAGCTTGCCATGAAAAACAGTGGCCGTAACCTTTCTATGGATGCTCCTTTTAAAGAAGGTGAGAATGATTCTAATCTGTACGACGTTTTACGTTCTGGTGAATCACCAAATCCTGATGCAGACCTAATGCAAGAATCATTGGGAACTGAAATAGAGCGTGCTTTAGAAACGCTTTCACCACGGGAGTCAGACGTGATTAAGTTAAACTATGGTCTTGGCGGTGAGCAACCTCACACGCTACAGGAAATAGGTGAAATGTTTGATCTAAGCCGCGAGCGTGTACGCCAGATTCGTGAGAAAGGTATTCGCAGATTGCGCCATACTTCAAGGAGTAAAGTACTTAAAACGTATTTAGGTTAAGAAACCCAACTTTCCCAAAACGAAAAAAACGGTCAGCCCAACAGCTGGCCGTTTTTTTGTTGTGTAAAGTAAAAAAAACTATTCTATTGAATCTTAATTATAGACGTTCGTAATTGTAATTGGAAATCGTAAACCGGCTAAATTCGATTAAAAACTACTTTTTACGTAATTTCGAGCTCTGAAAATTGTGCTTAAAAGCCTGCCGATAAAGGAAGCCTGATCCGCCGTGCCTTTTGCGGAAAGGTCTGAGGGCAATTCTGAAAGAAGTATATATCGGAAACAGATTTTTTAATCAAAAAGCCCTTTCTTTCGAATTCTTTCAGGAACGATACTTCACAAAATAATTATCATTCACACATTAAGTAATTTACTAAAAATCAATATGATGAGAAATCTGACTGAGAATAAAAAAAATACTTGGATTATTACAGCTTGAATAGATTGCTCATGCAGGATCAACTTTTTCAAAAGCAAAAAAGCTTTGAAAAGGACAGGTATTATAAATCATATAAATATGTCAGCGCAGCAGTTTTTAACATTTAGAAGGTGGTCCTGAACTGACATTATGATCTCGATACGAATCTTTTTGGCTCGCGCCTTGAAAATTCACTCGATCTGACAAAATTATGTGATTTATTGAAAATTAATAAAATGAGATATCACATTGATAATGAAAAAGCTCACTTAATTATTTACAGTTTAACAGTTGACTCAAGCAGGGTCAACTGTTTAAAAGGCAAAAAAGCTTTGCATAAGGACAGGTATTACGAATCATATAAATATGTCAGCGCAGCAGTTTTTAACATCTAGTAGGTGGTCCTGAACTGACATTATGATCTCGATACGAATCTTTTCGGCTCGCGGCTTGAAAATTCACTCGTTCTGACAAATTGATCTCGATACGAATCTTCTCGGCTCGCTCCTTGAAAATACATTCAACCTGCAAACAGTAAGGCAAGTAAAATAGTCACTTCGAGTGTCCCGTCCCGATAACTATCGGGATCATCGGGATGTACCTGCCTTTGCCGGTAGGCAGGTCGAGAAGCTTTTTACTGAAATGATTATCGTTCAACCAAAATAATCTCGATACAAATCTTCTCGGCTCGCGCCTTGAAAATTCACTCGATCTGACAAAATTATCTGGTTTTGTTATAAGCTAATCGAATGTCACTTCGAGTGTTTTTCGTCGTAGCGATATAGCGCAGACTAAAAATGTACCTGCCTTTGCCGGTAGGCAGGTCGAGAAGCTTTTGACTAAAATGATAATCGTTCAAACAAACTGATCTCGATACGAATCCTCTCGGCTCGCGCCTCGAAAATTCACTCGATCTGACATGATATGTGATTTATTGAAAATGAAAAAGCTTGATTCAATAGTTACAGCTTAAATACTTGTCGTAAGCAAATTCAGCTTTTCCAAAGGCAAAAAAACTTTGGAAAAGGACGCGTATTATAAATAATTCAAATATATCATTGCCACTATTTTTTAAAATTTCTAGAATTCTTGAGAATTATTTAGTGAACCTCAATTACAGAATCTAAAGATTGTAAATGAGAATGCAGAAACTGGAAATAATTAGATTAAAATCAGCCTTTAGG
>JBDNGW010000592.1:0-1724 GCA_041689735.1 Leeuwenhoekiella sp.
TTCTGCCTGTTTTTTTGCGCTTGCTTCGTCATCGCCCAGATACTGTAACATACGGGTGATATGCGCCACATACTGGCCGCGTATTTCTTTGGCCTTGCTATCTTGATCCAAGTAATAATCCCTGTCTGGCAAACCTAGATTTCCAGTGCCTATATAACCAGAGTTCATAGAACTGTTGCTAAGGTTTGAAAAAACACTAAAGCTGTAAAAAGGGGCTTGAACGGCAAGATTCTTGGCCAAAACGGACTGTAAATCGGTTAGATTTTTAACTCCCGCCACCGCATCCAGTGCCGGCTGAAGTGGTTTAAGTCCGGCATCGTTACGCGCTACGGTGTCCAACTGTGATTCAAAAATATCCAAAGCTTTTGCCTGATCTGTACCGGCAGCGTAGGTTTTGTTCTGTTGGGCGCTGTCTAGAATCGCCAGTACATCATCGCGCGTCTCTTTGCGTAAGATGCTAAAACCGCCCCAAGTGGATTCTTCCGCAGGGATTTCGGTGGTTTTCATCCAGTTTCCGTTTACGTAATCGTAAAAATCGGTTTTTGGACTTATGGTAGTATCCATATATTTTAACTGAATACCGGGCACTTCAGCCACAGAAGTATCTTTATCGGTGTTGTTTTTGCACGCGGTAAGACCTAAAACAGCGGTTATCATGATCACGCATGTTTTTTTGATTGTCCTCATTCTTTGTATTTGCTTCAATTGTTTATTATATGTTATTAAAATGCAAAGATTATCCCTTAAGCTTTTCGGTCAGTTTCCTATCATGTTCGTTTTTTATATTGATAAGCGCTTCTACATTTTCATTGGGAACGGTAATAGAAAGTACATAATGTTCATTGGCCATCTGTCATGGTGAGCACGCCAGATCCACGGCAAATGCCCATCTACGTATCGATCAACTCATCAAACCATGCTATGTTTTGGCTTTCGCCGAAATAAATATTCCGCTCCAGCGGAGTAAATGACCACGCTTTACCCTTATCGAAATAGGGTTTTGCATACGCCCGAAACTCTGTATTCTGCCAGTTTTCTTCGGCGTCTGTACCTATAAAAACAGCATCGCTTGTCATTAGGTTAAAAAACGCTTCATAATCTGCCTGGGCGGCGGCGGCATGCCACGCATTAAGCGTGGTTGCAATGTCTTACTCTGCATCGGTTTTTTCCTGTGCGCTGCACCAAAAGCCACAGCATAGAAAAATGACCAAAAACGGTCCAAAATTACTCATAAGCGATTCTGTATATAGCTCGTAGCGTATAAATAACGATTGTTTTTTAATCAAGTACGAGCCAAATTTAATCCCAACAACTAAACAAGATAGCGGATTTGGTAAGCACAACGCATTTTTGATTAACTAACTCATTATTTATTAGGTGTATACCCTATACACTTTTAAGGCTTTTTTCAATTTGCATTACGATTCCATAAACAAACCCAAAAACCAGCATATTCTTTAGTCAATATTTGAGTGAGAATTCAGGTTTTTATTTTTCTGATAACTGATATAAAGTTTTGCTGTCGCCATAGCTGAACCAATCATTAAAAAGTAAATCATTGAATACTTTTTTTGAAAAAAACTTTCGGTAAATAAATCAGTTGTGCTCAAAATCAATAATGCTATTCCTAAAAACCATATAAATATACTCAAGTTTCGCACCCTTTAAAGACTGATGTTTTGAGGGCAAAAAAAAGAAAAAATGTAGCATATAAACCTTGCCAA
>JBDNGW010000593.1:0-3363 GCA_041689735.1 Leeuwenhoekiella sp.
ACACTTTCAGACCTTGAGTTTCCCACAATCTGTGCACATGTTAGTGACTTGTGCACTACAGAAAAAGGAAAAATAAAGGCACTCAAACTTGCACCAAAGCGTACGATTGAGAAAACGCATTTTGCACTTAATCAGACTCAGGAGTATATAAAATCTCAGTATGAGGAGCAACCTATTCCAAATCATGCTTTTGATGCGATAGATTATGAACTCAAAATGCTGCAGATTGAAGATTATACGTTGGAACTGAACAGTTTTAGGAAAATTGGTGGACTATCAGCAACCGCAAATGCGCACCTGGTTTTCTTTAAAAAATTCAGGGAACTTTACCCCAGCCTTTATCAGACCATTAGCGACACGGAGTATACAACCGATATTACGGATGAGATCAATAAAGTGGTAGACCGTTTTGGCGAGATTCGTGATGATGCCTCTCCCCTATTGCAGCAGACGCGCACGACTATAAACCGTACCCGCGGCAAGATCAATTCCAGTTTTGCTTCTGCACTCTCGCAATATTCGGGATATGGATATCTGGATGAAATCCGCGAATCCATTGTGGACAATGTTCGTGTGCTTGCCGTAACTGCCATGCACCGGCGTAAAGTAAAAGGATCCATTTTAGGCAATTCAAAAACCGGTAGCATCGTTTACATACAGCCGGAAGCGACCATGCAGCACCAGCGCGAACTCAATAATCTACAATATGAAGAAAAGGAGGAGATAAAGCGGATTTTAAAAGCTTTAACGATGTTTATCAAGCCTTTTCAGGCACTGTTAAAAGAATATCAGCGCCTGCTGAGCACGATAGATGTGATTTCGGCGAAAGCAAAATATGCCAAAAAACTCAACGCCAGGTTGCCCAAAATAAGTGAAGAACGCGAACTTTATCTTAAAGATGCCTACCACCCGTTGCTTTGGTTAAACAATGAGAAACGGAACGAAAAAACCTTTCCGCAAGATATCAGTCTGGATGAGAAAAATCACATTATCGTGATCAGCGGCCCTAATGCCGGCGGGAAAAGCATTACCCTAAAAACCGTTGGTCTGCTACAGGTCATGCTGCAGAGTGGCTTACTGATTCCGGTGCACGAGTATTCCCGTTTTTGTTTTTTCGATAAAATATTGACGGATATAGGCGATAATCAAAGCATAGAAAATCACTTGAGCACCTACAGTTATCGGTTAAAAAACATGAATTATTTCCTGCGAAACTGTGACGGGCGCACCCTTTTTCTCATAGATGAATTTGGTACCGGAAGTGATCCCGAACTGGGCGGCGCTTTGGCGGAAACTTTTCTGGAAGTGTTTTATGAACGCGGTAGTTATGGCATTATCACGACCCATTATGCCAACCTAAAAATGATGGCCAACGAGACCGAAGAAATAACCAATGCCAATATGCTATTTGATGCAGAAACGCTGGAACCGCTATACAAACTGCATTTGGGCGAGGCTGGGAGCTCTTTTACCTTTGAAGTGGCACAGAAAAACGGCATTCCGTATTCGCTGATCAACCGCTCTAAAAAGAAGGTGGAACGGGGTAAAATACGCTTTGATAAAAGTATTGCCGATCTACAAAAAGAACGGAGCCGACTGGCCAAAACAACTACTGCGCTGAAGGAAACAGAACACGAAGCCAGACAGAAAAAGCAGGAGCTTGATAAAACCAATGCGCGTATTCAGGACAAACTGGAAAGCTATCAGGAACTGTATGACAGCAATCAGCGCTTGATTTATTTGGGCCAAAAACTAAACGATATCAGTGAAAAGTTTCACAACGATAAGAAGAAAAAAGAACTTCTGGACGAACTTTATAAAGTGGTACAGATTGAAAATTCGAAACGGAAAAAACAAAATTTAAAGCAAAAACGCACCGAAAAGCCCAAAGCCAGCGCCGTAAAACAGGAAGCGGAGAAAAAGGTAGAAGCCATACGCCAGGAGAAGAAAACCGTCAAATACAAAAAGCAAAAAGCGGAAGAGGCTAAGCCAAAAGTGGCGCTTATAGTGGGTGATCGCGTACGCCTGCCAGACGGTCGCGCCGTGGGCAGCATAGATGAGATTGAAAAAGGCAAAGCGATCGTGAATTATGGCATGTTCACCACTAATGTGGACGTGGATAAACTGGAGCTGGTACAACCAGCCAAGAAATAACTTTCAATTATATGGCGGGAAATCCAGAGAATTTTGACAAAAAAATCATCCTTTTTGATGGCGTCTGCAACCTGTGCAGCGGTGCGGTCACATTCATTATAAAAAGGGACAAAAAAAATGTTTTTCGTTTCGCTTCATTACAAAGCGATCTGGGAAAAAGCTTGCTTGAGAAATTCGGAATAGACCCAGTCAAAACAGATTCAATAATATTGATTTCGAAAGGGAAAGCATATATTAAATCGAGTGCAGCATTGCATATCGCACGCGATCTGAATGGCGGTTATCCGCTGCTTACCGGCTTTCTTATTGTACCAAAATTCTTGCGCAACGGGCTTTACGATTTTATTGCAAAAAATCGCTACCGCTGGTTTGGAAAAAAGGAAAGTTGCATGATCCCAAACCCAGAATTAAAGTCTAGATTTTTAGATTCATAAACTTGATAAATCCAATTAAAACCTTTCAAAATGAAGAAAAAACCGACTTTATTGATTTTTGATGTCAACGAGACATTACTTGATCTCGCACCTCTTGAAGAGAGAATTAACGATGCACTGGGCGAAAAAATGACCTTTCAGCTTTGGTTCCGCATGCTACTGCATTATTCCCTAGTTGAAACCATTTCGCATAACTATGCCGATTTTAATGAAATTGGACAGGCGACTCTAAAAATGCTTGCGCAACAATTGGATAAAAATTTAAGTGATGCTTTAATTAAAGAAATCCTTTCTACTATTAAAGAATTGCCACCACATGCAGATGTTGAAGAAGGGCTGGAGCAATTGGCAGCGCGAGGTTTTGAGTTGGCCGCACTAAGCAATGGTAGTTTGAGAACGGTAAAAGACCAATTGTTTTTTGCTAAAATAGATCAATTTTTTACCGGTATTTACAGTGTGGACGCGGTACAAAAATACAAGCCACATCCTGAGGCCTATGCGCACGTTTTAAATATAATGAACACCGAAAAGGAGAACGGAATGCTCGTGGCAGTTCACGGCTGGGATATTACCGGAGCTCAGCGCGCGGGTCTTCAAACCTGTTTTATAGGACGCCCCGGGAAATATATCTACCCCTTAGCAGAAAAACCGACGTATTCCATCCAAAAATTGACCGATTTAAGTCATTTATTGGGTTAATTTGGCGAAACGGTAAAATTATCATAACCGGCGGAATCTGGTCCATTTTGTTTAATCCGTACGCGTAGTGCAACGG
>JBDNGW010000594.1:0-17387 GCA_041689735.1 Leeuwenhoekiella sp.
CACCTTAAGCCTGCCCATGTTCTCCAACATTTTTTGATATTTTTCGATATCGGCCTCCTTACCTTCAAGACCCAGTTTGATACGGTGCATATCAAATTGATCGCCTTCCAATCCGTAGAGTTGGAAGCCCTGTTCCTCAAAAATTTCCTTGGAGCGGGCAAAGGATTCATAATCATCGATAGATAGATTTCCCGTCAGTTCGGGAGCCAGTTTAGCAATGGCATAATCAATGCCCATCTGGCGGCAAAGTTGCCATTTTTCATCGGGGGTATTTCCAAAAAAGAGGAAAGAGAGTTTCATATTGCTCATTTTTTTAGGCCTGTTAGGCCCGATAAATTTAAAAGTATCCGCCCTTATCCAAAATTTCCTTCGCCGATTGCCCTTCCTTTACCCAACCGAAAATCTTCTTTTCGTTCTCGCGTATTTCCTCGGCCCGTACAAGCACCTCGTAAGCAATGTCCCTCGGTACAGAAAGCACACCATCGACATCGCCCATAATAATATCGCCAGGTTTTATAAAGCATCTGTCTATTTGAATCGGTACCTGGTAGTCCGTAATTAGACATCTGCCTAAACTACCGTTCGAGGAACGATACTTATAAAACACGGGAAATTTAGCTTCCAATATTTGGTGGGTATCCCTGATACCACCATCCAAACAGGCGGCCCTCACCCCTTTGCCTTTAGCTGTGGCCGTCATGACCCCTCCCCACGAAGTGGATTGTTCATCACCACTAGTATCGTATACTACGAAGGCATCTTCGTGCATCTCATCAAGCATTTTGGTGCGGAATTCCATTTCGCCGCTTACCTTAGTACTAGATGAGCTTTTGACAGTAAAAGCAAAACCTGCAATGGTTTTGTAACGTTCCAAAGGCTGTATGTGTAGCGGTAAAGCTTGATCTAACAGGGCATATTCGCGGAGGACGTCATTAATTGCCCCAGTATATATTTTTTCATATCGGGCCAATAGTTCCTTGTCGGGAATAGGGAATTTCTTATTGGAAATACCTTCACGTACTTCGATTATTTTATCGAGGTACATCATGCCAACTTCTTTCTTGTACTGTTCAGTGCTCATAATCTTTTTATTTTATGAATTAATAATTGTAATTAATTTTTAAGAATCGGGATTAAACTTTTATCTGCAAGTAAAATAGGCCCATCATAAATAGGTATATTATGAAAAGTGAATACTTTTTCATTTTTGGACCACTGGTTTTTGGGAATTTCATACACATCACCTGTTATGACATCCACATAAACTGGATCTTTAAAATTACCATTAGCTATTGTAAAATCGAAATTCTCTTTCTCCAGAGTGTTTGTTGGAATACATTCACTTTCCCAAATAGTAAATACCTGAAGTTTACTAGAGTTATGTCGGTAACCATAAATAGAAAATCTTCTATCGGTACTCTTTGTAATAGCAATTTCTTCTGAGTTTTCTGGAATATAACCCCTGTTAAATGTCTCCTTTATACTTTTGATTCTTTCTAATGAATTATCAAAAATGGAAGCTACATGTTGCACGGCATGGTAAGCCATTTTGGGTCGAATGGCCTTTTTTGTAGAATCTGAAGCAATTAGTCCTTTTACATTAACTTTTGTTATGGGACCTGCGGTGTATGCTATATCAATAATAGTAAAAACACTACTTTCAATATCATGTCCCAAATCTCCTAACATTCTACGTGTATTCCATTTCGCCTGAGATAGTTCTGTCCAATTATGATCTCCAATGGCACCCCTACCGGGTCCCCCCATAGAAGGCGCTCCATTTTCTCCCTGTCTTAAAGGCATATTTGGTGCATATTTATGTAATATTTGCCTAAGTTTCTCTACTTTATCATAATTAGAATCAGGGTTGTAGACATAATCATGATATACCATGTTATTAAATAATTTCAACTTTCCTCTTTTATCTAAAATTTCAAAAAAAGTCTTAGCAAATTTTAAATCTATATGACCCATTGCTAATCCAGATATCTTAGCAGTAGGTTGCACTTTTTTTATAATATCGACCGTACGAATATTGAAATCTGCAGTTATTTCGGCGATATTCATTTCATTATCGCCAAAATTTGGTTCATTCCATATTTCCCACTCCACTACCTCATTTTTATATCTATTAACCATTTCAGCAACCCATTTGTCCCATGCCAAAAGGGCTTCATCGGAAGTAGGAATACCTCCTGCCAAATTAGTTCCTCCTCCCCCTTCATAAATATTATTCCCATAAGACAATTGTACCCAAGGTTCAAGTCCTTTTGAAACAGCATCATTAATTATATGATCCAACCATGTCAAGTCATATTTTCCTTTAACTTTCTCAGTCTTAGCCCAACCTCCTTGAAGCCGTATTCTTTTGATACCAAGTGGCACTAAATAGTCCTTATAAGCATCATAATCAGCAAAATCTCGATCTAAAGTTTCACAACCGATTATCCAGTTAGAGGATTCTATGTCATCTGCATTTCTAGGATTTATCTTCCCAATGTTAGGAAAAGTTACGCCTATTTCCTGTGCATTGCTTTGAAAAACAATAAACAAGGACAACAAAAAGGGAAATATAAATTGTTTCATGATTCCTATTATTTTTTATTCTTTATTTTGAGTAAGCTCTCATCAGCAATTAAAATCGGAGAATCATAAACAGGAATATCGGTCAAGGTATATTGGCTTCCATTTTTTTTCCAGTTCCCTTTTGGAATAGTATAAATGCTCCCTGTCCGCAGATCTACATACACCAAGTTTTCAAATTTACCAGCAGGAAATTCAAAGGTCATCGGTGTTTTTGTATTGGAGTTTGTAGGCGTTTCGGAATCCATCCAGATAGCCACGACTTGCTTGTCGAACAGTTTTGAGCGATACCCAAAGACCGAAAGCGAAGAATCCGAATCCACTGTATAAGGGTAGTTGGCAATTCTTTCCAAACCATGGTCAAAAACCGAAGTAACATGCTGATAGGCATAATACGCTTCCTTGTAAGCCACAAATTGTCTTTTTAAATCTGATTTGATCAGCCCTTTTGTATTTCTTTTGGGAATTTCCATTAACTTTTCATGGTCATGGGTATATACTATATCGATAATCAGGAAATAGCTTGATGGAATATCCCGACCCAGGTCCCCCATCATCTTTCTAATTACCCATTTAGATTGTGACAACTCCGTCCAGTCATAATTCTTTAAGGCCATGAAGGGCTGATTTTCCGAAGGGCATCCTAATTCTCCCTGCCTCAATGTAATTTGATCCGAATAGTTCAATACCAATCTTTTTATTTTTTCATAATCGGGATAGACATCCGAAGGGTTATAGGTATATCCGTGCAGAGTAATTTCATTAACAAGATGTAGCTTATTTTGTTGGGCAAGAGTCTTTAGAAAAGTATCTGTGTAACGTTGTCCCTTTTCATTACCACGTGTCAAGGAAAGTGCATATAAGGTAGCATCCGGAATTTCGGAACGAATAATTTCAGCTGTTCGGATATAGAAACTCGCATAATCCTCTGGGCGATTGTTATCCTTATTGTCGGGTTCGTTCCAGATTTCCCAAATATTCACACGGTCCTTATATCTTTTGGCAAGTGCCCGAACCCAATTGTCCCAGGCCTTTAAAGCAACTTCAGAGGTTGGAAGACCCGCACTTAAATGAATACCTCCACCTCCTTCATAAATAGGATTCCCATAGGAAGTTTGAAGCCAAGGTTCAATATCCTGAGATATAAGAAAGTCAATAACTTCATCAAGCCATTCAAAGTCATAGATCCCCTTTTCTTTCTCACATTTTGCCCATCCTCCTTGTAAACGGACTTGTTTCGTACCAGTCGCTGCAATGTGATCTTTCCAACTACTGAAATCCACTAAGTCACGGTCCATGGTTTCCGCACCTATAGACCAATTAGAAGACGCAATTTCATTGGAACTTCTTGGTTGTACTTTCCCTATCGATTTATAGTTGATACCTTCGTTTTTTTGCGCCGTAGCGAATCCGGAGATAAGCAGAGCGGCGACTAGATATGTTATTTTAGTTTTCATTATTTGTAGTTTTAATTTATAATTAGAATACTGCTATTATTAAACTCCTGGGCTCGAAAGAAAACCTCCATCTATCGGAATTACGGTTCCAGTAACAAAGGCAGCGGCCTTCTCATCTATTAACCAGTTTAGACACCCTATTAACTCGGATGCTTCTCCGAAGCGCTTCATTGGAGTATGGCCTAAAATACTTATTGCCCTATCCGTTTGAGTTCCATCCTCATTGAACATGATTTTTCGACTCCTGTCATTTAGGAAAAACCCTGGGGCAATAGCATTCACACGAATATTTGCTGGGGCCAAATAAGTAGCAAACCATTGTGTGAAATTTGCAATCCCCGCCTTGGCCATACCATAAGCTCCTACCTTAGATAAAGGTCTATAACTGTTCATGGAAGCAATGTTGATAATGACCCCACCTCCCTCAATGGCCATATCTCTTCCAAATATGAAAGATGGAATTACCGTACCCATGGTGTTCACATTGATAACACTTTGAAAGACATCCATCTTTAAATTAAAAAAGCCTTTGATTTCGGCATCATTCTCTAATTCTCTGGGATCGAATTCTGGGATATTTGTAAGGGCATCCATTTGATTGCCACCTGCACCATTTATAAGCACAGAGCAATTTCCCAATTCTTTTCTAATAAGGTCGGCAGCTGATTTTACAGAAGATTCAATAGACACATCCGCACTAATCGACAAAGCAACGCCTCCATCCTTCCTTATCTGTTTTTCCACAATTTTAAGTTTATCCAAACTTCTTCCTAAGAGTGCTACTTTATATCCCTTTTGTGCTAAGTCAAGTGCCATTTCTGAACAAAGCGTTCCACCAGCACCAGTTATTACCGCTACTTTTCCTTCTGTATTATTTTCCATTTAATATTTTATTTTTACTATTTGTATATGTAATATCTATAATTAATTGTTTCAGCAATTCCTCATCAAAAGGTATATGACCCTTCATCACCCATTCTCCAATTAAATTGCAAAGTATTCTTCTAAAATATTCATGTCTAGAAAAAGATAATATGCTTCTTGAATCCGTTGTCATCCCAATAAATCTACTCAGCAATCCATAATTAGATACTGCCAGTAATTGGTCTCTAATGCCTGTAAAATGATCGTTGTACCACCAAGCTGGACCAAATTGAATTTTCCCTACTATCCCGTCTTCTGCGAAGGAGCCTGTAAGGGTAGCAAAAGCAGCATTATCAATTGGATTTAAATTATAGAGAATGGTTTCTGGTAATGCCGAATTTTTTTCTAAATTATCTAACAGAAGACATAAACTTTTTATATTTGCACCATTGCCCATGGCAGCATAACCACCTGCTGATCCAGCTAATTCTCTAAGCCTGGAACTCGTTTTTCTTTGAGCTCCAACGTGTAACTGCATGGTCCACCCAAAACGCTGATATTCCCCAGCCAGAAATGTCAAAAGAAAAGATTTAAAATAACGGCGGTCTTTTGCCTTGAGCTCAAAGCCTTCTAATATCTTATAAAAGAGATTTTCAGCCCTTGCTAAAGAGCAACTCTTGAAAGAGAAATCATTATTGAGTGCATGATCCGATAGCTTACAACCTTTGTCACTAAAATGCTGTAAACGCTTTGTGAGTGCCAACTTTAATTCCTCTAAATTCTTAATCGATTGATTGGTACAATTGGATAGCTTATCAAGAAAACTATTAGAATTCCATAATTCAATCTCCGTTGCTTTATCTGCCCGTAATGATGGGAATACATTGAATTCTGCATTCTCTGTTGCCTTTTTATGTATGGATACATCATCAAACCAATCATCAGAAGTGCATATGGCCTCTATATTCCATCTACTCATTATACCATTTGCACTGTATTCGTTTTTCTGCAATGCTTCATTGCATTGATTCCAAATATCTTCCGCTGAGTCTCTGGTCAGCATTGTATCAATGCCAAAAACTCTTTTCATTTCTAAAGATGACCAGTGAAATAATGGATTGCCAATAGTTTTTGGCAAGGTTTCAGCCCATGCTAAAAACTTATCCTTATCAGAAGCGCTTCCTGTAATCCTAGACTCGTCTATCCCATTGATTCTCATTGCTCTATGTTTATATGGATCCCCCGTTATCCATAATTGAGCTATATTATCAAACATGGTATCCCCAACTAAAACTTTAGGGTCAATGTGATTATGAAAATCAATTATAGGTAGACTTTTTGCTACCGTATGAAAAAGGAATTTAGATATTTCATTATCTAACAAAAAGTCCTCGGTCATGTATTCTTTTACTTCTTTCATTTATTTTTTTTTGCATAAAAATTGAATGTTCCCGTTGTAAACCATTTTAAAAAGATGCCCAGAATTATGCAGGCACAACCAATGCCGAAGGCTATCTTACCACTACTGAACGCGATGGAAGGAATACTTACTGCACAAAATAAAAGTCCAGATGCAGCAATTACGATCGAAAACAGGTTGGCCAGAGCGAAGCGAAACTTCGGATCGGAAGTGCCGATTTCCTCAGGAGAAAGGGGGGTTCGTATTTTTTTAAAGAAGGTGTTGACCCTATTGCGATACGGTTCTTTAGAACTTAACAGGAAGCCCGAAAGGAAAAATACCGTAATACAGCTTAAGATTTGTATCAACGTAGCCAATTCCCAAGGAAAGTCGCTCCACAAGGTTAGGATCAGCCCGGTAAAAATACCGATCAATACCGTAAAAAAAGCTCCGACGGAATTTGTTTTCTTAAACAATAACCCCAACACCAACGGAATGGCCAGAGGAATGGCAAAAAGTCCCGTCAAAATTTTGTTCGCCTCAAAAGCACCTCCCAATTTACCAACGAAAAGCGAACCCGCAACAACAATGGCACCGACTAAGACAATGTTCAAACGTGCCACGAAAATCAATTGTTTATCGGTCGCGTTCGGATTGATCAAGCGTTTGTAAATATCATTGGTCAATACGGCGGACATCACATTGAATTCGGAATTCAGGGAAGACATCGTTGCCGAAAACATAGCTGCAATCATCAAGCCCAATAGACCTGCGGGTAGCAAATATACTGCTACGGCTACGTAGGCCTGTTCGGGGTCTTCCAAGCCAGGCAATATATCTGCCGCGGCAATAGCTGGAAGCAAAAATATTATTGGAAATATAAACAACAATAGAGCTGAGAATAGACCAAGCTTTAAGGTAGCTTTTTCATCCTTAACACTATAAAAACGTTGGATAAAGACCCAGTTGCCATTGTACTTAAAAAGTATCATTATAAAATACACCATCAGCCACAAGGGTTGCCCTTTTGGCCCCGAGAAGAATTCGAAATGTTCGGGCAGTTTATCCATTAAAGTGCCCAGACCTCCAGTAGCTTCTAAAGAAAGTGGCACAAGTAAGACCGAGACAAAAATTAGGATGATAAATTGAAGCGTATCCATGGCAACCACCGCCCAGACTCCCCCTACAATTGTAAATAGCGTAGTGATCACCCCTGAAAAAATAATGGCTTCCATAAAGGTCAACTCGGTCGCCGTGACCAAGAAAATCCCCATGGCGTATTGGCGTACCATATTGTCCAGGAAGCGCATTCCCAGACCTGTCCAACCGAACAATTGACGGATATTGGCATTGAAGCGTGTTTCCAGATATTCAACGGGAGTGATGATTCTTGATCGTACCCACAACTTCCCGATAATCAACGCCGCAAAAATAAAGGGGATTACCGCACTCCAAAGAACAGTAACAGCGATAAGTCCATTATTATAGGCAATTCCTGCATAGGCGATAAATACGAAGGTGCTCAAAGAGCCCATAAAATTACTTATGCCAGATATGCCCCAGGGAATGGTATTCCCACCTTTAAAATATCCTTTGATATCCTTTACGAACCATCCAAAGAATAAGCCCACACCTGCCATTAAAAGCAAGTAGATACCAATGGAGACATAATCTAATGTTGCTAGCTTGTCCAAAATTAATATGTTTATAAAAATGATAATATCATCGCATCTTTTCTTTATCCTAAATCGGCTCTAAAATTTCGTGTTTAAACTTTTGAATATCAAAAATTACGTTCAAGAAGATATTTATCCAAATCCTCTTTCTTCATGGGTAACCTACCCTTATAATTATCAATCCAATTCCTAAAGTCTTTTTTAATCTCATCAGACCACACACTATCAATTTCACCTGCTGAATATTTTTTTTCTGTAATTCTTTGTTGACCAAAAATATCGAAGAGGTCTGTAACTTCACCCTTTAAAACAATTTGCTCCACAAGGTGAGGTGGAATGAAGATAACTCCGTCACGTTTGGCAAGAACGGCGTCACCAGGTAATACAGTAGCATCTCCTATTCTAATCGGTGCATTTATGCTGGTTAAAAGTGTTTTTCTCATATAAGAAGGATCTGATCCCTTGATCCATCCATTAAAACCTTTGATTTGACGCAGTCCTTCCATATCCCTAACGTTTCCATAAACTATGATACCTCTTTTTGACTTTGCAAACACCCCGTTTCCCAAATTGGAACCTATCACGGTTCCATAAGAAGGTTTCCCATAGCCATCTGCTACGTAAACATCACCTTCAACAAGTGTGCTAATTGCCCAAGATACTGTTCGGTGTTGCTGCCAATTTCTTCCTTCGATTTTACCCTGCTCAATTACTTGATTTTCAAGATCTTTTCGCGCTGGCATAAACTGTGCTGTTACCACACGTCCTGTCATTGTGGTTTTTTCATTATTATCAATCAGTTTCCAATTACCTTCAAATTGGTTATGGTAGCCTAAATCAATAAGTTCAGCCCAAGCCTCTTCTAAAGTAATGTTCTTGAGGCGCTCCAAGACTTCATCGGCCACTTTCGGCCTACCATCTTCAAAACGACCGCCCTTCCATTCTGAGGTCAGAGCCTTAATATATTCCGGAGTAGCACCTACCTCTTGTGCCATTGTGAGGAAACCTGTAAATAAAATTATAACAAGGAAGTATATGTCTTTTTTCATTGTAAATATTTTTGCTTTGTGGATTAGTTTAAAACTCAATTTTTTCGACCTCTTTTTCAATATAAGACACCCAATCATCTTCTCCTTTAATATACTGGCTACCATCCCAACCAGCTCCCGAATAATAAGTAAAAGCGACATTTGTTGTTGCGCGTATCAATATAAATTCATCTCTTTCCTGATGTGCAAAACCTATTAGGTCCTTTGGATTTACAAGTATTGAAGTGCCGAGGCCGCCATGTGCTTGGTCCATAGATTCCCACAGAATCAAAACCCCTTTTTTTGGGTCTTGAATCACTTTTTGTTTGCCAAAAGACGTCAATCCAATTGCCACTGTTATTTCGCGGTCAATCTCGCATTTTATCGTACTAGTAACCTTGAATAGGTGGGTATCCATACCCATTTCTATAACCTTGTGTTCTTTCAGTTCCATACCTGGAACATTCCATGTATCATAATTCAGTTCGAAACTAATTTTGTCATTTTGATTTTGCACAATTTTGAACGTATCGTATGTTTCACTTGGATAGGGTTTCCCATCGACCCAAACCGCTATTCCTCCACAACCAAATTGTTTTCCAGCATTATAAAAATCTGAACCTTCCCCGCGATCTACGTGATAATCTTGGCCTTCTTTATTTAATTGATACCATTTATCAAGTATTGGATAATCTACCGATTTCGCCCATACGTCAATACCATTGCCCACTTTAGTCCTTACCGAAGGACCAAATACACGGTAGGCAATTCGGTCATTCTCCCATGCAATATCTGTTTCGCGTGCGGCCCGCAAATAAGTTCTTGGCATTTCCGGAGAGTTACTAATGCAATACAATCCTCTCCTTTTTAATGGAACAATTTTCTCGATTCCCATTTTAGCAGCTTGGGTAAATGCCAACACGGCAGGGCCAAAGGCGTGTTCATCGTTATATATCCATGGTTTATTTATGTAGTCTTCCTTTGTCCCTTGCCCTGGACTTAAGCAACCGCCGCATGTATGACTAACAGATCCATCGCTCCCAATATATGAGGTGTATCCTCTTATGCCTTTTTTAAAGTTATAGAAATAGCTCTCTGACAAAAGCCCCTTTTCGAGCATGATACCCATACCGTAAAGCAATAGACCACTGCCCGAGGTTTCTATATATGAAGTAGGGTCTGTCATTTCCTGATGCCATAGACCTTCTTCGTTCTGAAATTCAATTAGCTTTTTAAAAAACTGTTTGGCCAATTCTTCAACCTCTGATTTTTTTGGATGGGATTGGGGAAGATCTCTTACTAAGGTGGCAAGTGCAAAGGCCCCCCAACCATTCCCGCGACTCCAATTGTCTTCGGAAGTTTTACCAACCTCTTGAAAACCTCGACTTTGATGTAACAGCCCAGTATTTTTATCCTCTAAGATTCGGAACAGTTCTAAAGTTTCCATTACTGCCGTGTCCACATAGCTTTTGTTATTTAATTCCAAACCTGCATATAGCAAATAGGGCGTAACCGCGAAGGCCATATCTATAAAAACTTGATCCATTCCCGACTTTACCCATGGCGGCACCAAAATCCCTTCTGAAGACCTTTTTTGTTCTTTATACATTCGCACGGCTCCTTCTTGCATTTGACTTTTAAGAGCACTCAGATTTTCTTTCCAAACCAAATAAGGTACTCCAGAACCGCCATACTGATAGGAAATAAAACTTCCATGACCTTTTATTTTGCCTGTTGAAAACTTTTCGAAGAGATCAATACTTTGGCTCAATGCGGCTGGATTATTCTTATTGACCGTCAGTTCAGCCATTGCATGCAATAGTAAAGTGCCCGGATAATAACCTAAATCAATATCGGATAAACCTTTGTCCAATACCGTTTGAGCAATTTCAATGGTACTAATTTCTAGTTGGGACTGTGCCATAACTGTATTTCCCCAATGAAGGATAACAGCTATTATACCAAGCAAGAGTTTGTTTTTTAAATGTATCATAATATCAATTTGATAATTCTTGAAAAAAAACCCCAAGACCAGTGCCTCGGGGCGATTCAAAACTAAATTAATTCAAACAAATTACTTTTAATAACCTGGGTTTTGTTCCAGTAAAACCCCTCTATTTGCTTCAATTTCGGAGGCAGGTATAGGGAATAGTTCGTTGTAATCTTGAATTTCAGGTGCATTCCAATCATTGTATAGACGAACCCTTTCAACCAATTTACCCACCCTTCTCAAAGTGATAGCGCGTTGCTCTTCTAGTGCTAACTCACGTCCTCTTTCATCCAAGATATAATCAATGGTTACATCCCCAGCATTGATTGGAGAAGCGTTAGCCCTATTTCTTACTACATTGATATCTATCGCAGCAAGACCTGGGTTTGAATTCATTAAATAGGCTTCTGCCCTTAGCAAATAGGTTTCTGGAAGTCTGACAAAATACATGTCTCTATAAGTAGATGCAGCTCCGTTTTTTAATGTCAACAAAATAGGATCTTCCATAAGTTCTATGGGATGTTGCCCTGGAGTTGTAGCCTTTGTTAACCAGGGGTACCATCTCCAAGATGACGAATTAATTACAGATCCACGGTTTGATGCTGGCTCAATTGCACTCTCGCCAAAATATGCAGATGCTGGATTGTCATATACTAAACTACGTTGGAAATTGTATTTTGAGTTTCTCATATCGTTATTAAAGTCATCCCAAATACCTTCCTCCATATAAGGTGTTCCTCTCATAAAGGATACACCACGTCCACCAACATTGAGCGTTGATCTCGCTCCCAAGAACCCTGGCATACCGTCGGGGTCATTTAATGTGAATATAGCTGGATCGTGATTACGCTCTAAAATATTACCAGCATTGCCACCGCTACTTAATTGACCTCCAAGAATATCTACTTCCATTTGTGCTACCCAAATCCCTTCTGTATTTCCGCTTGATCGATTTTGATTCCCCACTCTAAACAAATCATAAAAAACATCCCCTGGTTGATTTGCCAAAGAGCCAAAACGAGCAGTCATTAAAGATGTACTGGGATCATTTATTACAACTGACGCTGCTGTGATAGCTTCTGAAAATTGACCAAGTGAGATATACGTTTCAGCTAAGTAATGCTGTGCAACCAAGTTATTTAATTTACCATCCAGAACTTTAGAAATTTCCGGTAAATTAGCAGCAGCAAATATGCAATCTTCAACAATCTGGTTTAAAACTTCCGTCTTAGTGGCACGTACAAAATCTACCTTCGGACCACTTACCTCATTTGTTATTAACGGTACCCCTCCAAATAAATATACCAAATCTCGATAAGCTAAAGCTCTAAACATTTTAGCTTCAGCTTCTATTAATAATTTATCGGTATCATCTATATCTGCTGCTAATAGCTTATTGATTATAGTGTTGGAGTTTGCAATGATCTTATAATTCTTTGTCCAAAAATATTCCGGCGTATATTTGGTCGGGTTCAAAACGCTATTATAAGTCCCAAATCTACTGTCATCATTCGATTCTCTAGCATTAAAAAACAAGTCTGTTCCTGCTAATAAATGCATTGTTCTATCGTCACCTCCATAATATATATCCCGTTTCTTCGCATACAAATCTGCTAGAGAACTTTCAAAGTTAGCAACATTAACAAATGCATTATCAGGTACGAAGAAATCTAATGGTTCTTCTTTTAAAAATTCTTCTTCATTACAGGACACAAATAGTATCGCTGCTAAAGAAAGTAGTTTTATAATATTTATATATGATTTCATGTTTTGTTATTTTTAATGTTAAAAAGAAATATCCAATCCAAATGTGTAGCTTTTCATAACTGGTAAAGCAGAATTTGATATTGAAAGACCTTGACCAGTCTCAGGATCCCAACCATCCCAATCAGTAATTGTTACTAGATTTTTTCCGCTTACAAATAATTTAAGGTTTCGAAAACCGATTTTTTCTAAAACAGAACTATCCAGATTATAAGAGAATGAAATATCCTGTAAGCGGATAAAGCTTCTGTTCTTGTAGGGTGTTGCTCCTACAGGAACACTGATTCCCGGTACCACATAATCTGCTCCAGGATTTCTTGGTGTCCAATAATTGATATCTGCATAACGATTACTACTTTGAGCCAGTGTAGCCGTAGAATAACTACCGTTCGAGTCCGTCCAAGGATCATTACTTGCTATATAACCGTCTTTGCCCCCTTGGAGAGAATTGATAAAAAAGTTGAATGTGAAGTTTTTAAAGGACATTGAATTTTTAATACCAAACTGGTAAGCAGGCTCTGATTGTCCTATAATAGACCTATCATCTTCTGGTGTAATGTTTCCATCATCATTTAAATCCCTGATCCTATACTGTCCAGGCGCATAACCTGTTGGTATGTCTGTGTCATCAATTTGATAAATTCCATCTATAGTGTATGAATAAATAGAACCTATAGGCTCTCCAATGAACAATCCACTAGCTATTAAATCATCTTCTATACCATCTCCATCATTATCTTCCCCTGTTAAAGCCACAATTTTATTTTTGTTCAAAGCAAAATTAATTCCGAAATCCCATTCAAAATTATCAGTTCTTATAGGATTGAAATCCAGTATTATTTCTAAACCACTATTCTGAATTTCTCCAACATTACTTATTATTTGTTGAAAACCGGTGATTAGTGGAATTTTTACATTATATAGCAAATCATTTGTCCTAGAGTTGTAATAATCTACACTTCCTGATATTCTGTTCTGAAAAAACCCAAAATCCAGCCCAACATTTATACCGTTGTTTTTTTCCCAAGACAAGTTGCTATTGGATAATGAAACTAGGGTTTGACCAACAACGGTTGTCCCTCCATCACCAAAAAGATATTGTGAATCTGGTCCTGCCTCAAGTTTTGCCAATGAGGAGTACCTTCCTATTAAATTACCATTGCTACCGTAACTACCTCTTAATTTTAAATTGTTGATAGCCATAGAGTTTTTCAACAAGCCTTCTTCAGATATTACCCATCCAAAACCCACTGACGGAAAGTATGCATTCTTATTATTGGCAGAAAAACCGCTAAAGCCATCTCTACGGATACTTGCATTTAATAAATACTTATGCTCAAAATCATAACTTATTCTAGCCGTTTGATTATTATAATTTTCTTCCCAAGCATCAGAAGATGTCTTTTGTATCACGCCCTGCTCTAAACTATTGTATGAAAGGTTTAAATTAGAAAATCCGGAAGCACTTGCATTTGTAGATTCCGTTTCTATTGTATTAATTCCTGCTACTAAGGTCGCTTTTAGACCATGCTGTTCTTCAGCCCCAAGGCGTATATCATACGTTAAAATATTATCCAACAGAACATCGTGTGTTGATGAATGTGTCTTACGCGCACTCCCTGTTAACCCTGCGCCATAAATAGTGGAGAGCCCTCTCAAAGACCAACGATAGTTATTACTATAGTTTACTCTAAAATTAAGCCCTGGAATTTGAGGTACATCAATTGATGCATAAACTAATGCCGAAATATTATTTTGATTATTCCTGTCGTCGTAAGTAGTTTGCAAAAATGGATTAACTAAAAATGTCCCTAATGGATTGATAATATAATCACCATTTACGTCTTTTGGTCGTGTTAACGGACTCATAGGTGGTATTGATTCCAACGATGGGTTTACACCAGAAAAATCTGAAAAAGACCCAAAAGTATTTGTTCCAATAGTTAACCAATCTGTCACTTCTGTATCCATATTCAATCTAACGGTTTGCCTCTTGTAGTTGTCATTGGTTATCCAACCTTCTTGACTGGTCAAACCGGCCGATAAATAATAAGATGTTTCTTCTGAACTCCCGGAAATACTCAATTGATTGTCCCTAATAAATCCTGGATTTGTTAAGCCATCAAACCAGTCGTAATCCGTTCCGTTTGCGAGACCATTAAGCAATTCAGGGAAAAATGCCGTATTATTATCGATGGTCCATGCAGGGTTAAGAGCCGTAAACTCTGGAGCTAGATAGCCGTTTTGCCAATCGACATCTCGAGCTGCCAGCAAATACTCTTCCCTATTTAAAGTTCTTCTTTCTTGTGTTGGATTTTGAACAGCATAATAGGTAGAATAGTTAATTATAGGTTTTTGCCCGGATTTTGCAGTTTTTGTTGTAACAATTACAACACCATTGGCGGCCTGTGCGCCATAAATAGCCTTACTACTGGGATCCTTTAACACATCAACCGATTTTATATCTTTTGGATTTAAATCAGAAAGCCTACCACGGTAAATAACTCCGTCAACAACAATTAAAGGACTTTGGCTTCCATTTAACGTTGATTGACCCCTTATACGAATACTAGGCTCTGCTCCTGCACTATTGGTTTGCCCTATTGTTACACCTGGAAGGGATCCTTGTAAGGATTGCAAAATATTGGTGTTGGGTGATTCTTGAAATTGTTTTAAATCCGCCGAAACAATAGAACCAGTCAAATCTTGCTTGCGCTGAGAGCCATAACCTATTACCACGATTTCGTTGAGAGAGGATACATCCTCTTCCAAAGTAACTTCTATAACCTCCTGCTCACCAACCAGAATTTCTTCGGATTTAAAGCCCACGTAACTGAAAACGAGTACCGAAGAAGGCCCAGATACAGTTAAAGAATAATTTCCGTCGAAATCAGACACAAGCCCATTTGATGTGCTTTTTTCCAATACCGTAACACCAGGCAAAAGTAGCCCCTCCGAATCCTTTATAGTTCCGCTTATCTGTTTTGATTGACCGAAACCAATTTGAACAAATGACAAAGCGACCATTGTGCTGAATAAAATATAATATCTCATGGAATATATAATTAGTAAATAAAGTTTAAATTAAATTTGGTTCCGTGTTCGTTAACGGATTATAATAAAAAAAATGAGATTGACTCAACTAATACTCTAAATCGATGTACTAGAATATAAAAAATTCATCATTTTAAAACCGTGTTCGTTAACGGAGCGAATACAAATATTAAAAAATAAATCCTATTAACAAAACTTTTCCATAATTATTTTTTAATGATTTGTATGTTTACCCAAATTTTTTGAATTATGGAAGGACCTAAACCTACAATAAAGGAAATAGCAAAATTGGCTAAAGTTTCTGTAGGCACAGTTGACAGAGTATTACACAATAGAGGTTACGTTGCTCCAAAAACAAAACAGATTGTTGAGAGCATCATGCAAAAAATAGATTATGTTCCAAATACATACGCCCGTAGTCTGGTTTTGAATAAAATCTTTAATATTGCCGTGCTACTACCGCAGCATAAAGAAGGAGCGTATTGGCATTATCCATTTCAGGGGGTTAAAAAAGCCATTAATGATTTTAAGTCTTTGGGCTTAAAAATTAATGTATATTTATATGATTTGAATAAAAGTGACTCTTTTGTAAATGTTTGTAAAGAATTTCTACTACAGGAAAATGATGCTGTTCTTTTTCCTGATATTTTACCAGCTGAATCGGAAACTTTTATTAAAAAATGTAAGGCTAGAAAAATACCTTATGTATTGATCGGTTTCTATGAAAATAAAACTGAAGCTATTCTAAATATAGGACAAAATTCTTACCAAGGTGGACGCGTGGCAGCTCAATTATTAAATTACAGCAATAACAGTGGTACAAACTATTTAATCATTAACATTCTAAAAGCAAAAAAACCAAATTATCGGGTTCTCCAGCGCATTGAAGGTTTTAAAGCATTCCTCAATGAACAAAAAAATAACGATGTTATCGTAGATACTTTTACAATTACGGAAGAAGATCCACATCTAAACAAAAAAATTAAAAATAAAATTGATACGATACCGGAAATTGCTGGGATTTTTGTGGCCAATTCCAAATCTTATATGATTGGCGAAGTTCTTTTAGAAAAAAAGAACATGAAAATTGTTGGTTATGATCTCTTACAAAAGAACAAAGACCTCATGAATGAAGGAGTTATTGATTTCTTAATTAATCAACAGCCATCAGAACAAATCTATCAGGGAATAGAACTTTTATACCGGTATTTGGTTATGAATGAAACACCTCCGGCAATTATTGATATACCTGTGAATATTGTTTGTAAAGAAAAGTTAATGTATTATAACGAATAGCATTTAATCATCAAAGTTACAAAGATGAAAGTGAATCTTTTTATAGATCCAACCTTTAAAAGGAATTACATTTGATATTCATTCCACAGGGAATTGGAAGATATTTTACTATAAAACTATTGTTATCTAAAAACAGGCTTACTGATGTTACCCCAAAAAAGCGGACAGTAAATTAAGTTTAAAATAAACGATAACTTTACTATTATGACAAGAAGGAAATTCACCACAAAATTCAAAACCAAAGTGGCATTATCGGCCATCAAAGAACAACAGACA
>JBDNGW010000595.1:0-1203 GCA_041689735.1 Leeuwenhoekiella sp.
GCCTGACGGCTTTCTATACCTGCAAGGTTTACAACATCTTGGATCACATTATTGCCGCTACCTAACTGACCTGCAGTAAAAAAGGCATTGGCTGTGTTATTATAGATATAATTGCCAAACTGACCATTAAAGTAAACCGCTGCATCCCAGTTTTTATAATTTGCCGAAGTTGAAAATCCTCCAGTCACATCTGGCAGGGCACTTTTGCCTATAAACTGCTGATTATCTATGCCGCCTTCAAATGTAGGGTTACCACTTTCATCATAACCTTCGAAGACCCTTAAATAAAAAGAATAAAGTGGCTGGCCAGTTTCTAATTGTTGAGAATATGCATTGGTAAGCCCAGATCCACGTATGGTTCCAGCTTTGATCCGGCCATCAAAATCCTGAATTTCATTTTTATTATATGCAGCGTTAACACCTACCGTCCAGCCGGAATTTTCGCCTTGAAGAATATCATAATTCAAGGAAAGTTCTACACCTTCGTTGAGTATTTTTGCGGGTAGGTTTTGAAATACAAAGGTCTGCCGCGCAGGTTGTGCAGATGGTAGGCTCAATAATAAGTCTTTAGTTTCTTTACGGTATACATCCACACTTCCGTTAAAACGGTCATTGTTAAAGCCAAAATCAATACCCGCTCCATACTGCGTAGTTGACTCCCATTTAAGATCAGGATTTACAAAAGCAATGGGGCCAATCCCAGGTTCATTTATAGTGAAGTCATTCCCTATTCCAGAACCTGAATAGCGCTCTTGCCTTAAATATTGCCCATAACCAAGACCATCTTGATTGCCCGTTACACCATAATTTATACGCAATTTCAGTGTGGAAACATTATCACCTATAAAATCTTCTTCATTGATCTTCCATGCAAAAGCACCAGAAGGGAAGTAACCATATTTATTGTTCGGGCCAAATTTTGATGAGCCATCAGCACGTACAGTCGCGGTAAATAGATATTTATCTGCAATGGTATAGTTAACCCTGGCAAAGAAGGATTGCAGTTCATCGGTATTATCAAAGGTATCCGTAAAAACAGCTTGCACAGGTGTATTTAGATCATTGATATCCGTTATATTATCTATGGTCGCTTCGGGGAACAGGCGCGTAACAAAAATGCCATTCGTTTTTGGAGAAAAACCGTAGGATTGATAAGAACCTGTAACTAGTGACTCTAAAATATTTTTTGAATTTCTTAAATCA
>JBDNGW010000596.1:0-1043 GCA_041689735.1 Leeuwenhoekiella sp.
ATCACGGTTTACGGCAACGGCGGTACCATTATTCCTATAAAGACTGTCGGTTTCCATAACCACTTTATCGATCAGCCATAGACTTTTGCCGCCGTTCATAGTATATTGATCCAGGGCATATTTTTGGGCGTCCGTAAATATTTCTGTAGGTTTTGCCACAACAATAAGATCAAATTTCTGAAGGGCTTTATAGGTATTTTCAGGTGCGCTTTGTATGGAATCCAGCGGAAAGGGCGCAATAAAATAGCTTTCGCGCAGCGTGGAAAAAAAATCGGCAATATAGCGGTCTTCGAGTTCGCCGTTACCTTTTAACACTGCAATCCTTTTACTTTTTGGGTTCAGAAGTCTATAAAATGCGCCCGTAAATTCGTATTCCAGATTTTGGGTAGAACGGCTCACCAACTCATCTGGAGATGCCCCCAGCGTTTTTTTTAAGATCGGAATCTTGACCGTTTTGCCTTTATAGGAAGCGGTGGCCCAAGGAAAAATAAATTCTTGGGATACTTTCCCGTTTTCACGCAGCTGAACCTGCTCTGGACGCATACCGCGCTGATTGAAATTCTGCGCAACCTTTTCAACCGAGCTATTTTCGGGAACGGGATCGATAAAATCAAACTGGAAATTTGTATTGACCGCGGCATATTCTTCAAGCAACTGTCGGATTTCGGACTGTAATTTCCTAAAGTCCGGCGGCAGTTCACCGGCCAGAAAAACGTCTACGATAAGGGTATTTTCGGCCTTATTGAGGATGTTTTTGGAAGTTTCTGACAGCGTATAACGTTTATCCTGCGTAAGATCAAAGCGCGTGTAAAAATAACGCGCCAATAGGTTTACACCGGCAAAAACGATCAGGCCTACGAGTATTATTTTTATGTTTCGGGTAGATTTCAATTATCGCGCAGATTTTAATTCATCTTGAAAATCCACCTGCTTTGCAGGTGGTTATGTTCTGATGGCTATGCCTGTAATGCCTATTCTTTGACACTTTGCTGTTTGCATATGACCGAAATGTCAAAGTTGGTTAAATGAAAGCACTTGCCCTA
>JBDNGW010000597.1:0-1407 GCA_041689735.1 Leeuwenhoekiella sp.
CTGTACAACAACGACCTAATGCTCAAAAGATTTTTATGCGTGTTCGCCATTGACCCGAACAGACCAAAAAACAAGGAAAAAATCCGGAAGCTTTTAACCTACGGTGCTAGGGCCGCCTAAAACTAAACGAAGTATTGTCTTTAATACAATTACTTAAAAATCTAATTGGATTATTTATTTAAAATATATCTTTTAATGATTGTTCCTAGATCTTTCTCGGAAAACCATAAATCCTCTGGATGAAGATGAAGTACAGGAGCCTGTTGGCATTTATCGTTGCAATCCATTTTGTCAACTTCAATTTTATCTTTCAGGTTATATTTCTTTATATAGTATTCTAAACGCTTTCCTTTTTTCTTTCGGCAGTTTACTCCGTCACACTGATAAATGACGGGTTTATTATTTTTATTATCTTCCATAATGCTATTGTTCATAGTGAATGATTAATTTGAGGTTTCTACATTTTTCATAGCAAATACTAATGTATAACTACCTTTGATTTCATTTGATCTGAATTTTTAGGTTTCTCTTTGGGTCTAAGAAACAGGAACACGATCAGTAACAACGATAATGTAATAGCGCCACCGTAAAGAAAATTTGCATCTGGAAAGACCGTTCCCAAAAACCCGGCTATGGGATATGAGATCGCCCACCACAGATGTGAAAATGCAAAATGGGATCCATATACTTTTCCCTGTTCGCTATCGGATATATTTTCCCCGATAAGCGTTTCCGAAGGTATTTCTGCCAGACTCTGCCCCAAACCTGCAAAGATCCAAAACACAAAAAGCAGGGAAAAATTCAAGTAATTTGCAGCACTTATTGCGAGGCCCAATACCAAAGCTCCCAAGATCAGGGAAACCTGCCTTGATTTGGATTTATCTATAGCCCCGGAAACGAAGGCTGCCACTGTTGCCCCAATACCGAATGCAGCCATGATCAACCCATAATCCTTATCGCTAAGGCTCAATCCGCTTTTTACGAGAATTATCGTATTTACCAATATAAAAGCTCCGGCCATCGCCGACACCAGTTCGATAAAAAGGGCAAAACGTATGTATTTGTTCTTGAACAATAGTCTGGCGCCTTTGGTTACATCTTGCCAAGTGGTAGGGTGCTTTTTTGGGTTATCTTCCTTTGGGGCATTCAAAAAACTTTTCGGAAGTGTCAAGAGCAAGATCCCTGCGATAATAAATGTGGCCGCATCAACCAGAAAAATTTCCCTTGCACCCAACCAGACTGCAAGTATGCCTGCCAATCCCGGTCCTAGAACGCCCAATAGTTGATAAGTGGCCGCCGATAAGCCGATAGCTTGCCGATATAACTTTTTATCCACTATCTGTGGAATGATAGACCGGTAGGTAGGACTGAAAAAGGCATTGAAAATATTCATAAGAAATACCAGGA
>JBDNGW010000598.1:0-2275 GCA_041689735.1 Leeuwenhoekiella sp.
ATTGGAGGACGATGTCCATGTGGACGAGTTCGAAATAGGCACGCCGGAGCCCGGCAGGCCTGGAAGGAGCAAGAGCGAGGAGAAGGTGCGCATCGTGATCGCATTCGAGCACAGGGACGGCAGGTCAGGCCGGGGCTATGCTCGAATGCGATCCCGGACTACAGCACGGAATCACTGAGGCCGATATTCGACATCCATATCAAGAGCGACGCAAAAGTGCTGGCCGACGGGTGGGCCGGGTGGCCCCCTAAAGGAGAACTACCCGGAAATGAAGCAGATCCTGTCCAACAAGGGGAAGAACTTCAAAATGCTGCACATACAGATCCGCAACTTCAAGAACTGGCTCAGGGGCGTCCATTCGTGGTGCAACAGGGAGTACTCCAGAAGTATATCAATGAGTACTTCTTCAGGTACAACAGGAGAAACCACCGTGCCTCAATTCTGGACAAGATCATAGAGCGGTGCGTGCGACATGAACCAATGACCTTTCATCAGGTAAGAATTCTTGCAACCTAAATGGGTAGCCCTAAAGATTTATATAAAAATGGGATTCTTGTAGAAGGAAAAATTTGGAATCAAAATGGGAAAGAGAAAGGTTATTCCGAATTTGAAATTCCCTCACAAGTAGAAGAATATTAAGTCTGGAATCCTTACTTTAAAACGGAGATTAAAAATCTCACGTTTCCATGCTTTTAGAACTAAAACGTGCTATAACAGCGGTTATCGCAAATGCCGGGTTTAACAAAAAAGAATTAAATCAGTTTCCATAACAAACCAAAGCGCTAAGCCGACAAATCCGCTTCCATAACTCCACGGCACTTGTCGTTAACCGCGGCCGTTGGCAACAAGCTAAAAAACAATGAACAAGAAAGAAAAATCTGAAATAGAAAATATACTTAATTCAATCCCAAACGAATTTCGGGTAATTGAGAATAGAATTAATGGGAAAGTCATTGATGAATATTATGAAATAGCTGATAATTTAGAAAATAAAAATCAAGCTAAAATCAGACAAAATCAAGATAAATGGACAGAATTAAAGTCTCAAAATGATATTAAAGAATTATTGGTTTGCCTATCTGAAATTGGTAATGTAAAAAGTTATAGAAAAATAGAGGAAATCACAAAAAGCGGAAAATCCGAAATTTTGGACTTCTCATTTGTAGCATTAAAATTCGCAAGGTTAAATTTAGAGAATAACTTATCCGATGAACCAATAGGATTTATTTCGACAGAATTAGGAGGAAAAGGAAATAAAACAAGATGTTATTTTGTAGTAAAATCAAAAGATAAAATCGAGAATAATAAGGAATCAAAAATAATTGATGAACTTAGGGATATTTGCAATAAGAACGATTCTGAACTTGAAGAAATTGAAAATCACGGAAAATATATTTTAGTTAAGATTTTAGTTTCAATAGATTATGCAATTGGAAATATAATCGATAAACTAACAAACAGATGTTTATTTCTTGATGAAGAATATATTTGTAACAATGTGGAAAAACCTACAAAAGAGTTTATCAAAAAGTGGATGAATAATACATTAGGATAAAAAGCCAGTAAAACCGCTCCTTGGTTTATTTAAGACCATTATCGTTCAGTCCTTCCCCACTCGTGAGACCTGTGCAGTTTTCTGCACCTCGTTTCCCGTGGGTACTATGACCTCGGCTGACTTCTCCATTATGCCAACTCGTGGCTAAGGAGACCTCCCCAGAGCCTGCCCCGATTTTTATCGGGGTAATAACATCTTCTTTCCCTTGATTCCTGCCAGATCTACTGTTTCGGTATTCACTTTAAAAGTGTTTAGGACATCACAATGATGTGCTTGCTCATCCAACCTCACAGCCTCTTATCTGGTTCCTGTTCGTCAGTACCAAGGTTTGTAGTCCCGCTTCCTTCCCAGATTAAGCAAATCCTGTTCAAATTTATTTCGATAATAAAGGTCGTTTATGAGTTGCTGTCATGCCTTCCTATCCTCATTTAGACCTGGGGATGTAAAACCCGAGGATAAGTTTATCATTTTGGAAGATACTGATGAGGATGGCAAAGCAGATAAGCAGACGACATTTGCAGATGGACTACATCTTCCTATAGGTTTTGAGCTTGCACCGGAAGGAGGCTAAAATTCCAAACTAGTGTCAGCAAGAAAACTACCTGTTTTTTCAAAATCGGCTTAAATTCTTTCTGAATTTTTCTCAAAAAAACTGTAAAAGATATTTCTTGCTGATTAAATTCCTTACCAAATTGGAATTTTACGTGTCAATCTAGAAAA